>JAYTEB010000059.1:0-2011 GCA_043735605.1 Candidatus Lloydbacteria bacterium
CTTGCTCCGGGAACGTTGCTGTCGATTCGGAGAGGGCTGCTGGTCGCAGGTCCGACGTGACGCCCGAGAGAGTCTGTAAATTCGAGGGTGAGTGGGGAGTGGAGGGTGAAGGTGAGGCGGTCGGCACTGCCAGTGAATTGTGGGGTGTCAGAGGAAATATAGCTCACAGAAGCATTTGCGCCAGTAAGAATATTTTTAATAAAATCACGTAGTTCTGAAACTTCAAGAACATTTTTATGCTCATATGACAAAATCCCTAAGGCGGTAACAACTCTATGGTCGTTGTTATATGAATCCAAATCAACCCAGTATCGTTTCACTCTCTCTGAGCTCGTACTCATCGCCAGTGCACTCGGCACAACCACCGTACCGTCACCATCGATGACCTCCTTGGGCTTTAGTGTCAGCTTGCTTCCCCAGAGTCCACAATATGGGACTGATCTTCCTTGTATATATATCGAATCCACGCGATCACAGTGTCTCACTGTGCGATACTCAAGTGTTGCAAGTGTCGACTCTCCCCATCCGGCAATCTGGTAGATCTTTGTTGTGTCTGAAAATTCCCAAGCGTCATCAATTTGCTGATGGATACTTTCTGCATAGGAAAGCAGATTTGCGCGAAGTTTCGTTGGATTTTTGAGGTCATCATATGCAGGTTGAGTTCTTCCGTCAACGCCAAGCAGAAAATCACGGAGTACTGCGGGTGCAGTAATTTTGTGACCATACACATCAATGAATGGCTGGGTTGATGTGCCGTCTATGAAAGTAACGATGGGGGTATCGACTGATGCGCCCGTACCTCCAAAGTATGCATTTGACGGCAAGAGATGATACGCCCCCGGCATGTTCTGAGTGAAATCACGGAGTCGTTTTGCACCCATGACGAAGCCCACGGGTCCAATTTGGTCGCCATGAAGAATGTTACTCACCGCTTCGGGGGTACCCGTTTGAGGCACCGCCACAAGGATGACGTTGTCTATTTTGTCGTAGAGCGGGTCATTGGTAGCTTTTAGTTTTTCTATGAGCGCCTTGGTCACGAGTCCGCCGTTGGAGTGTGCGACAATGGTGACTTTGCCTGTGCGTGATGAAGATGCCATTTCGGCGAGCTTGCGATAGATGTATGAATTTGTGAATCCTTGGCTTGTAGAATACGAGAGACCGCTCGTGGTCGTCGCGCCATCCTGCAAAATATCTTCGAGTGAAAGTCGCCAGTCGTATGGAATGAGTGCGTAGTCAGCGATCAAATGGTCGTCATTTTTCCAAGAGTCAAGGTCGTTCATGAATGACTGGTAGAGGTTGGCGGAGTATGCGTCGTCGATGACTCCGTCGGCGCCTTCCTTGGTGTACAGCGGGTTTATGCTCTTTCCGTTTGCATCAAGCACAAGTCGCGCATGTTCATCATCACTACTTGAAACCCAGCGTTCTTTTTCGCTATTTAAGAAACTCCCAGTGTCTTCGAACAACCGTGACCCCATAATCCCCGGCAGAAACAGCACATTCGAATTGCAGTTTTCCACTCCCACGCATCGGTCACTTTCTTCCTCAGTTGGGGGTGCGAAAAGGAACGGGATGAAGTTCACCCCGAGTGATACAGCATTGCCTGTTCCGTCAGGATTGTACGCTGACTGGGGTCCACTGGGCGAGCCCCAGTAGTTGTTTATTGCGTCGACCGAGACGGCGTCAGGGGCATAGAGCCCGAACTCGCCATTGTCGTGAATGCTTGATTGATGCATTTGGAATCCCGCCCCATCGTTAGTCACGAGCACTCCATAGTACGAGTGGTCAGTCACTTCTGTATGGGTGATCGTCGATGTCCCTCCGTGGTGCGCATACCCGTCGAACCCATTTAAAGAAAGGATGCTGTGTGTGAGCGTGACTATGCCGCCATTGTTTGCGATACCAGTACTTGGCTGCGGAAACCACCCACCATAGCGCACGGTAACGTAGTCAAACACACCGACACCACCTGAGTTGACCTCGATGTGATGCCAGTCACCCTGATTTGGTGTGG
>JAYTEB010000060.1:0-4773 GCA_043735605.1 Candidatus Lloydbacteria bacterium
TTGAGGCGGTTTTTGTATTGGTGACCCCAAAAGAAAGTGATCTGCATCACTTTCGACGGGGAATCGAAAGGGATTTCGTTATTGAGTCTTCGAAATCGAAATCCACCTGCGGCGGTAGCCGAGATCTCCCCGTGGGAATTGAAGGGCTTTGCGCTATTTACGAAGAATTCTGATTCAGAGTAAATCGCAAAGGCGTACTGACCGTATAACTGTCGTTTCTCCGCAGGGTCATTACAGTCATAACAAGTGCACTTATTTTGCCCCGCTTTGCACCTTATACATTAACTCACTTCTTCACGTAAAGTTAATGTAGATAAGTTAAGATGAGCAACTAGTGGTCGATGTTATTAGTGGTCTAAACTAGTGTTAACCAATATGAACAATCAAAACACTGAGAAAGAGAAGGAGGACGAGCGCCGAAGAGAAAACGAAAAAATGAATGAGAACACGAATGTGGAGGGCAGTGAAAATAGCGTAGAAAATGACAGTCAGCGTCAAAATCAAAGTAAGTACAAAAATCAGAGCGAGAACAAGGGATAAGCAAAGGAATACTGTTAAAACACAAAGCCAAGTTACTGGCTTTGTGTTTAAAGAGGATTTCTTTACAATATATGATCACTCAGACAAAAAAACTATATACATAACATATGTCGACAAAATAAACAGCGAAAGCGTTAAGATGTTCATTAACTTTATCGTAAACTCCATTGTTGAGCATAAACCTGATGTCCTATATTTTCTTCTCTCTACTCCCGGAGGAGATGTGTCTGGTGGGGTTACACTCTACAACTTTCTAAAGACGATCCCGCAGAAAGTTATCATGCACAATATGGGATCCGTTGATTCGATAGGCACGATTGTCTTCCTCGCAGGGGAACAGAGGTTCGCAATGCCTCATTCGACTTTTCTCTTCCATGCCGTAGAAGCAAGTTTTAAAGAAGAAAAAGTGAATTTAAAAAAAATAGAGGAAAAGAAAAGCGGGTTGCTTCAGGATCAGGAAAAAATTGCTTCTCTCATTACAGAGAATAGTTCGATATCTAAAGGAGAGATGAATAAACTTTTTGAACAAGGAGAAATGAAATCAGCTGAATTTGCTGAAGAAAAAAAATTCATTCATGAGATAAAAACTATCAAGTTGAGAAAGGAAGACATTCTTCTTAATTTTCTTTTTGCCGATAAAGGAAATGATAAGTAAAGGCACAATGAACATCGCGAATATGTTTAAAACATGCACAGAACCAAAATTTGCTTCCGGCGTGCGCGGCCGTAGGCGTATCCGCGTTTTACAGGAAGACTAGGTCATAAGGATTTTTGAGATAATATCAAATTTGTTCCACCCCTGTATGCAACTGGCTCCCCTCATCTGTCCTTCATCGCATAAGTGTGCGGAACTCATGCTGGTAGGTACCCACCACGCATTGGCTAGCGAGATCGCGATATATTGGCCCTCTTTCAAAAGTTCGAAAAGCCACGTTGCGGGGTCACCAACGAAGACTTTTTATTCCGACTCTACATATCAAGAATACTTCGGGTGTTCCTTACTTTGACATTTCATTTCGCGCAGTCTACACTGCACAAGTCTTCAATATTGGGAGTGTAGAATGACTGAGAAAAAAATAGGGAGCGTCTCATTTGAGAACGAGCTGCGTACGCTTGTAGCAAATGAAATACGCGAGCAGGTGACGAGTAATGCCACGGAGCAGGACTTCCAACTCGTATGGGCACGGAGGCCGTTCGCGTTTGTTGAGACGGAGACCGAGAAGCTTCTTCTTGAATGCTGGGAATTCTTCCCCTCTTGGCAGAAGGCGTTCGACCTGACTTCGTCGCGTGGAACACTCAGCGCACAGTGGGAGAAGGGTGATGCCATGGAACGTTTAGGCATCGCTCGAGCATTGAAAAAGGCATTTTATCAGTCACGCGGACTTTATACCCGATAAGATGCTGGGTGCAGCGTTTCCAACCGCCTATTGTGGGCGGTTTTTTGTTTGGATACTCAAACTAAAGCCACTCTTTATCTTGGCGTACGAGTACGTGGGGAGCTTCTTCGATGTGCGCCATGAGTATTTTTACCGCGCGCTCCATACGAATCATGTTTACACCACTCCCTTGTGAGCCTTTCACGAGTATCACGTCTCCCTTTTTCAAAATACTTTTCATAAAGTTTCCTGCCGCGATAGCGTCAGCAAACTGGTGAATGCATGCCTCTGGCAACCCCGCGGACTTTGCCGCCTCTGCAATGAAGCGTGCGCGCGCACCGACGGTAATGAGCTCGTCGACAAACTCGCCCGCCATGCGCCCTGCCTTCCAGTGCTCAGCATCACTAAAACTTCCTAGCTCAAGCATGTCACCAAGCATGGCTATTTTGCGCTTCGCCTCGATGTTGTGGAGTGTTTGAAGGGCGGCATGAAGGGCGATAGGTGACGAGTTATAAGAGTCATCGATAATAGTGCTCGCCATTTGCCCCGCGATGATCCTCATGCGTCCAGGCGGAGTCTCCAGAAAAATGATTTCGTTTACACACACACCTAGGGGCTCCCCCCTTGCGAGTGCAGTGGCGAGTGCTGCAAGTATGGCCATGCACACGCCAGTACCCAGTACACCATTCACATAGACCGCGTGCTCCTCGCCCTCATGAGTCACGCGAAACTCCATGCCCACAGGCACTCGCGCTCCCTCGCTTAAGGCATACCGCACACCCGCGCGTGACCCACGCACCGTTGCGCCCTTACTGAATCCATAGGAGATAACACGCACATTTCTTTTTTCGGCATCAGTAATCAGTGCCCGTGAGGCCTCGTCGTCGGCATTTGCCACATACACTCCCCCCTCTTTGAGTGCGCCGACAACGAGACCGTCTTCGTGGCGTATTTCCTCTGGTGAGGAGAAGTGCTCCACATGCACGGGGACTTCAGGCAAGCTCGTGACCACCGCAATGTTCGGCACTATCCATGAAAGCAAGCGGGAAATGTCCCGAGGATGGTCGGAGCCGACCTCGAGCACGAGGAGTGTGGGGTAACTTTTTTGTGTGGCCAAGATGCGATACCCCTGCCAAATATTTCGGAGCCAGGCGATAGGGCTCTGCCACGCATTGGGAAGCCCCAAAATAGTGAGCGGTACTCCAATCTCACTGTTAAAACTTTTTTGACTCTTGCGCACTTCTCCATGAGACTGGAGCACCTGAAAAATAGCATCTTTAGTGGTCGTCTTTCCAACGGAGCCCGACACGAGAATGATGAATGGCTTCCACTTGCGCAAAACACGCCTCGCTTCCCACGTGAGTATGTGTACGACGAATGATTTTATGACGGTATGCATTGATGGCATCAGTATATACTCTCGGCAGGAAGTTCTCTATGGTGCGCGCGTCGACTTTGCAGGAACGTCTTTTGCGCGATCAGGCGCAACGCCGTAGTAGTGGAGCAAAAACTTCGCCGTGCGCATGAAAGGGCGGGTCAATGTATGCGATGCAAACTCGGCATTTTTAGGGTATTTCGTATAAAGAAATACTATAAACTTTGGGTCATACGCAGGGAAATATCCAAAGAATGTGTGCAGATAGCGGTCTTCGTAGTACCCCCCTCCCGCCTCACGAGAACGAGCGATTTGCGCAGTCCCCGTTTTCGCCGCGATAGAGTACTCAGGAATTTTCATCGTTCCTCCAAGTAGTGCCTTGTCTACAACGTGGACGAGCATGCGGGTGATCTCTTCAGATGTTTCAGGCTTTAATGCTTGTAGCGTGGGATTTGGTGTAAACTTCTTTACCTTCCCTGAAGTGTAGCGAATCTCACTCACCACATGCGGGGTAATGGTGACCCCACCGTTGCCGAGTATCGAGAGTGCAGCAGCCATGTTGATGGGTGTCACGGCGATGCCCTGCCCGAATGATGCGGTGGCGTATTCGATGTCTCGCTTTGAGGAAAGGTTCGTGACGAGGCCTTGTCGCTCAGAGGGGAGGTCGATGCCGGTCTCTTCGCCGAGGTGAAACTTGTTGAGCATGTAGTCTGCAAAAACACTGTTACCCAACTTCCCCACCACATATGCCACTCCAGTATTGAGCGACTGATTCAAGACCTCTTGCATAGAGGTGCCGGGGCCGCGCGCACGCCCGTCATAGTTTCCAAATGTTTTGTTATTCATCGTCATGTGCCCTGTGTCGTTGTACGTCGTGCCTGCGCTGACGACGCCTCGGTCGAGTCCTGCTGCCATGGTCAGCGGCTTCACAGTAGAGCCCATCTCGTACACATCCTGCACAGACGGGTTGGCAAAGAGTGTGCCGTCTTTCACTTTGCCAAACTCATTTAAGTCGAAGGAGGGGTTCGTCGCCATGGCAATGATGGCTCCGGTCTTTGGGTCCATAATGATACCTCCCGACAAATCAGAGCCCCATTCATTCATGATGCTCAGAAGCTCCTCCTCGAGGTATCCTTGCACGGTAGGCTCGATGGTGAGGACGAGGTCTGCTTCATTCTCTTTATTGCGGTCAAACACAACTCCACGAATGTTGGTAAAAAGCTCTGCGAAAAAGTTTATATATAAATCATGGTCTTGGCGCAGGAGCATATCGTTGTAGTAGGACTCTAGTCCGTACCGCCCACTGAGTGTGTCATTGTGGTACCCCACGAAACCGAGCACCGCTGCGGCAAGCTGGCCACCAGGGTAATACCGCCATGTCTCACGAAAAATCTGGAGCCCCGGAAGTTTCAGTCCTCTTATCTTGAAAGCCTCGGCTTCAGGGACGCGCTTCAATATCTCCTCGTAGGGGTCTTCTTCCTT
>JAYTEB010000061.1:0-4747 GCA_043735605.1 Candidatus Lloydbacteria bacterium
CGCATAAAAATCACTCCAAATTTCCTTCCCCAGCTTTTCTTGAATTATGTAAAGTATAGCGACCGCTACACTTTACATAATTCTTTGATGAGGAGTATACTTGAATAGTGAAAAAACTACATTCAAAAAAGAAGGTTGAATCTGGTGCGCGTGCGGTGCGTAAAAGGACAAGTATCCAGCACGCACTACTGCACGCCGTTGCCGCGGCAGGAGTCCTGAGCCTTGCCGTACTCGCACCAAATGCACTACAGGTAGTAAAAATGTTTGATCGCGGGAAAGCACGGCGCATGAGTCCAAAGTATCTTTTTGCACCAACATTTCAAAAGTTGGTAGCAAAAGGGTTGCTCGAGTTTGTTCAAAAAAATGGCAAAAAACATGTACAGCTTACCGAAGAGGGAAAGCAGGAGCTCGGGCGAATGGTTGCGCGAAGGCCAGACTCACGTGTCCATCGCCGCTGGGACGGGCGATGGCGGATGGTCATATACGATATTCGTGAAGAGCGAAAAGCGATGCGCCTCCAAATGCAGAGACTCCTGAGTAATTTTGGTTTTACGAAATTACAAAATAGCGTATGGGTCTACCCATATGACTGTGAGGCGCTCATCATTTTATTGAAAGCTGACTTTAAGATCGGGCAAGAAGTACTCTATGTTGTTGTTGAAAAGATAGAGAATGACGCACGTCTAAGAAAAGAGTTTGGAATCATATAGACCGTTTGCCTGCAATGTGTCCCGCATGCTTAAAAAGTAATTATGTAAATAGTAGCGGTCGCTACTATTTACATAATTACTTTGAGAGTTGGAAGCGCCACTGATACGGGGTATAATAAACGCATGAAGATAAAAATCCCTGACGGTACTCCGTTTCAGCAGAGGGTGTGGCGTGAACTACTGAGGGTTCCGAAGGGGCAAACCATTACTTACAAAGTACTCGCAAAAAGGGTGGGGAAGCCGCGGGCGATCCGCGCGGTCGCAAACGCAGTCGGTGCCAACAAAATGCTCGTCACCATTCCATGTCATCGCGTGGTGCGCTCCGACGGGGGATTGGGGGGATATTCAGGTGTGGGTGGCGTAAAAAAGAAACTCGCATTACTCAAAAAAGAAGGCATTACTCATTTTTCATAAATTATGACTACGACAAAAATCATCATTCTCTACCTACTCACTGTTCCTGTTTTTTTCGCCATAGACATGACATGGCTTGGGCTCATCGCACGAAATTTTTATAAAAGTCAGATTGGCTTTCTGATGCGTACCGACATCGTCTGGTGGGCCGCCATACTTTTTTATCTCCTCTTTATTGTGGGCATCATTTACTACGCAGTACTTCCTGCGTACGCATCGGGGGAGTGGACAAAGGCACTTTACCTCGGGGCACTTTTTGGATTCTTTACCTACATGACGTACGACCTCACAAATTATTCGACACTCAAGGACTGGCCGTTAGCCATCGCGGTCGTCGACACAATATGGGGGACGGTGCTCTCTGCATCTGTGGCAACTGCGAGCTTCTTTATCGCAAAATGGATTGCATAGTATGAATGATATCTCCATCCGTTTTTTCTCTTTACTGCCCTCATATTGTGGGTGTACATGACGACACTTTTCGTTATTGCGCTTCTCAAGAAAGACAATAGCATTGCGGATATCGGTTACGGAGTGGGTTTCATCGTCGTGGTATATGCAGGACTCTACTTTGGTCCCAACTCCCTTGGTTATTTTGGATCACTCACACTCCTTACTCTCGCCACACTCGTGACCTGTTGGGGTGCACGACTTGCGCTACGAATCTATTTAAAAAATAAAGGGAAGCCGGAAGACTTTCGCTACGCAAAATGGCGCGGAGAATGGAAATGGTTTTATCTGCGGAGCTACATGCAAATTTTTATGCTCCAAGGACTTATTATTTACCTCATTGCGCTCCCCATTTTGCTCTTGGCGAGTAGGGGTGGCGCAGGTAGCGCAGATTCCCCCCTACTGTATCTGGGGGTATGCATTTGGGTTGCCGGTTTTTTCTTCGAAGCAGTTGGTGACCTGCAGCTCGACCAATTTTTGAAGACTGCAGAAAGTAAGGGAAAACTGATGACCACTGGACTTTGGGCATACACACGACATCCAAATTATTTTGGCGAGTCGACAATGTGGTGGGGAATATTTCTCGCGACATACTCCATGGGGCATCAGTGGTGGATCCTCGGACTCGTGAGTCCGCTCCTCATTACTTTTTTGCTCCTGAAGGTTTAAGGGATCCCACTACTAGAGGCAAAAATGTCACAGCATCCAGATTGGTCTTTGTATGCAGCAAAAACGAACGCCTTTTTTCCGTGGTTTCCAAAGAAGCTGCCCTAAAAAAACTCATTCAGTGCTCATTTTTCTGTGATATAATCGCGAAAGGAGATTTATGCGCGAACCAAAACGTACAACATGCCAAATGCGCTTGAAATAACAAACCTCACAAAAACATACACTACCGGAGTAGAGGCACTTCGTGGTGTCGACTTGTCTGTTTCTCAGGGTGACTTTTTTGCACTGCTGGGTCCCAATGGCGCAGGAAAGACGACGATCATTAACATCGTCACGGGTCTGGTAAACAAGAGTAGTGGCAGCGTCATGATTGAGGGAATCTCGATTGACGATAATGCGCCTAAGGCGAAGCTCCACGTGGGTGTAGTCCCGCAAGAATTTAACTTTGGTATTTTTGATAAGGTACTCGATATTGTGGTAAACCAGGCTGGCTACTACGGGATACCCCGCACCACGGCGCTCCTTCGCGCGAAAGAGTATCTCACGAAGCTCGGACTAGGGGACAAGCTCGATGCAAAATCAATGACGCTTTCAGGGGGGATGAAGCGTCGACTCATGATCGCGCGCGGGCTCGTGCACCAGCCAGCATTACTCATTCTCGACGAGCCTACTGCGGGCGTCGACATCGAGCTTCGCCGCGGCATGTGGGAATTTCTCACGGAGCTTAACAGGAGTGGTACAACGATTATCCTCACGACCCACTACCTCGAAGAGGCAGAGCAGCTATGCAAAAATGTCGCAATCATCAACAAGGGCGAGATTGTAGCGAAAGGTGCTATAAAAACTTTGCTGGCAAATATGGAAGAAGAGACTTTTGTCTTCGAGCTCGACCGTACCCCAGACAAAGCAATGATCCACTCCCTCGCACGGTATCAGCCAAAATCTAAAGAAGGTTCCACGCTTGAATTAGTCATCACCCCGAAGCTTTCCATCAACGACGCTGTGCGTGACTTAAACGGCATCGGCCTCACGGTGAAGAGTTTGAAAAATAAGACCAACCGGCTCGAGGAGTTCTTTATGAGCCAAACCAGCAAATAATATATGGAACCATACGGTATTTGGATTAGCTACTATACGATTGTGCGCAAGGAGATTGTGCGGCTTTTTCGCATCTGGACACAGACACTCCTTCCACCCGTAGTCACGAGCGCACTCTACTTCCTCATATTTGGAAAGTTTGTCGGGAGCCAGATTGCTTCAGTCCATGGCGTTTCCTATATGCAGTTTATTGTCCCTGGACTCATCATGATGTCGGTGATTACGAGCTCTTTCATGAATACCGCATTCTCGTTTTATTCGGCAAAATTCATGAAGACAGTCGAGGAGCTACTCGTGTCGCCCACTCCATACCTTATTATTGTATTGGGTCATATTTCAAGTGGAATACTTCGCGGCCTTGTGACGGCGACACTCATTTTGGGTGTCGCACTGTTTTTTACCACGATTACGATACACTCTATTGCAATCACGCTCCTGTTCATCCTCCTTACCGCAGTCCTCTTTTCTTTGGCGGGGTTGATCAACGGAGTGTTTGCAAATTCATTCGACAGCGTGTCTATTTTTCCCACCTTTGTGCTCACACCACTCACGTACCTTGGTGGGGTATTTTATTCCATAGACGTACTGCCACACTTCTGGCAAAGCGTTTCGCTGGCCAACCCTATTTTGTATATGGTGAACGGTTTTCGCTACGGACTACTCGGTGTGAGCGACACGAGCGTACCCCTCTCCGCAGCCATTCTCTCTATGCTCATTATCCTCCTTCTCTGTGTAAACTATTGGCTATTTAAAACAGGCCGCGGACTGCGCGCATAAATGCACTACCGCATCATTGACGAATGTGTAGTGCTTGGCTAGAGTGGGGTGAGTATTCTTTTCAGAAGGACAGTTGATGGCCAAAAAGACGACACCACCAAAGAAGCTTGAGCCGCGTTGGTTTTCTGTCGTGGTGTGGGTGCATGCGCCGCACCTCACCACCGAGGTGCAGCTCTTGGAGTTTCCCATCCCCGCACAAACAAAAAGCGAAGCAGTGGGTGTCGTACGACAGACACTTATGACGCTCTTTTATAACCCCAAAACCGAAATATGGAGGGTGGGCGGCGAGCAGGTGTACCCTTGGCATGTGGTCGCAGTTCCGTACCCACAGTTTATTTCCGACATGCTTACTGCAGAGCTTTTTGAAGAGGACGCACCAAGTGAGCCCACCGAAGTTGTCCGTGGTAAAATCCTTCAACTTTTCCCCACGCAAAAGAAGGAACCCACCGTAGAGCCTGGAGACGGTGACCCCTGACGTACACACCCCGCGACCCCGCCCGTCGTGGGGTTTTTCTTTGCTCATCATCTTTTGCGGGGGTGTCAAAAAATATTCTCGCAAGGGAAAAAGTGGATAGCGGAAACCAGCACACATTCTTTGACACCCCCGCAAAAGATGATGAGCAAAGAAA
>JAYTEB010000062.1:0-12375 GCA_043735605.1 Candidatus Lloydbacteria bacterium
GCAGTCACCTACGTCGTCGACTTCCCCGTAAAGGCCCCCAAAGGCTCGGTGTTCAAGGACGACGTCACGGCCCTCGAGCAGCTCGCACACTGGAAGCTCATCAAGGAAAACTACACCGAGCACAATCCTTCCGTCACCGTTTCAATAGGGGAGAATGAGTGGCTTGGTGTCGCAAGTTGGGTATATGAAAACTGGGATCTCGTTGGAGGCCTCTCCTTCCTTCCTCGCAACGACTTCGTCTACCAGCTCGCCCCCTACGAGGCCACCACTGAGGCACACTACACCGAGCTCATGAAACGTTGGGAGGGGATAGACTTCTCGAAGATTGTCTCGTACGAGAAGATTGATGAGACACAGGGGGCCAAGGAATTAGCCTGCGTCTCCGGCGTCTGCGAAATATAAAAATTTCCAAATTTGGCGCACTTCGATTTTTTCATCATCGAAAGGTTCGGGGGACGTACTCAGTGTACGCCCCCCAAACCTTTCGTCTCGAAAAAACCGAATTGCATCCAAATTGTGAAAGTTTTTTGCAAGCAAATCGTATAATGAAAAAATTTTTTAATAATAGCTGGACTGTAGGAATTGGGACCGGACTAATTGTAGTGCTTGTTGCTTATTTTTTATTTGGAATCGGTAAAAACGACAACACCGTTCAATATTTTCCTGCAAACAGGCTATCCTACACTCTATCGGAAGACAGATTTTCTGTTATAAGTGAGGCGCGATATCCAATATGGATTGAGAGTGGCTATGTAGATGGACAAGTTCTTCAGCTTGGACAAAATTCAGGTTTATTGAAACCAGTAATGGAAAATACGTTATGGCTTACAAGCCGAGCCGCTAAAGAAATTTTCGTCATTCCTACCTCCACCGTAAGGATTCAGTTCCGAACATCGGCTCAAGACACATACTGCTTTGAATATGTTTTTTCATACATAGAAGTGGTGAGGGAGTCCTTGAGTAGTGGATACAAGTCAATTGAACCCAGCAAATATTCAAAAGGTGGCTGTAAAATTATGAAATAGAATCAGTCACGATTATTGTGATATCATGAAAATATGCAATATTTTAGTATCGCTCAGATAATATTATTGGTGTTCGTGATTGCAACCAACGTATGTTTAATTGGTTGGTTCTTTTTCGCAGATGATACACACTCTGGATCTAATGACGTAGAAGCAATAACCGCGTTTTGCCTGTGGTGCATTTACATAGTCCTATCAATGGCTGTATATTTTTATTTAGGAAATATCTGAAACAAAAGTGGGAGCAGTCACTATCGATTTCATGTTCTCTGCGGTTCCGTTGGCACTTCAGTTATCAGTATAAGCGAATAAAAACTATGTTTGGATTTGAATTAGTAACAGTAGTAACTTTAGGGGTAATTGTTTTGACCCTATTTACATCGATCGCGCTCTTTGCCTCGCACGAGGCAAGTGTTCAGCCATATGACAACGCATGGTTCGGCGTCCCAATCGCGGGATTTTTTCTGGTAATTGAGATAATTTACTTACTCGTGAGATTCGTAAAATTTGTTTGGTTTTTGTAAACGGTAATGGTGTCAGGCACCGTTTATTCTGATTTTGTGTGGTGTAGTAAAAATCCAAACGACTACCTTTGGATGAGGCACCTCGTGCCGTTGACGGAGATATGACATTCGTATATACTTTTGTCACATATGAAAACAGCCATCATTAATTTTAAGAGTGATAAATCACTCAAAGAAGGTGCGGAGCAGTTTGCCAAAGGTTTGGGCATCTCGCTTTCCGACCTACTCAATCTTTCGCTACGCTACGTGCTCACCACACAGAGCGTGACGCTCGACCTGCGTCCTACGCCAAATAGAGAGACGGCGGATATTTTGCGCGCAGAGCTTGCGGACATCAAGAAAGGCAAGAATTCGTCGCCGGTATTTACTGACACCAAAAAGGCGTTCGATTGGCTCAAAAAGTCTAGCGCCAAAAAGTAGATATGCAGATTATTTTTCGGAAGTCATTCCAAAAAGATTTTGCGAAATGTGCTGCAAAAATACAGTCGCAAACAGAAGAGAGAGTTGCGCTCTTTATTTCCGACCGATTCAATCCACTCTTAAATTACCATGCACTCCGAGGTGATTACGTGAATTGCTACAGCATCAACGTTACTGCTGATTTTCGTATCATTTTTCATGTGGATAGTGACACGATGCACCTCATGCGCATTGGCACCCACAGCCAGCTCTACGGATAGAAAAATACAAAGTCCGTCTTTGTACAAGGGTAGACCTTGTACAAAAAAATAGTCTTTAGGTAATTTCTCATGTGAAGTCGTGGTACACTTTGACCATGAGATACGTCAAATTGTTTGGGAAAACACTTCTTGTGATTGTGGCCAGCGCCCTTATTTTATATATTATTTTGGTTATTTTTGTGCGTCCTTCGAACGACCGCGACTGGACAACAGATCAAGCAGTGCTCCCCACGGCCACGATAAGCGGCAACCAAGTCGCCATTAAAAATATTCGCAATTTTTCCTACACAAGCACAACGGACTATACGCCAAGCTACTATGATGCAGCGTTTGACCTTGAGAAAATAAAAAATGTATATTTTATCGTCGAACCTTTCTCTGGATACGTTGGTGCGGCACATACTTTTTTGAGCTTTGAATTTGAGAACGACCGCTTTGTTTCGATATCCGTCGAGATAAGAAAGGAAAAGGGGGAGTCTTTCTCAGCGCTCAAGGGCATCCTTCGCCAATATGAACTGACGTATGTTATTGCCGACGAACGTGACGTGGTGAAACTTCGCTCAAATTACCGCCATGACAAAGTCTTTGTCTATCCAGTGAAAACAACACCCGAAAAAATGCGCGCAGTGTTTGTGAGTATGGTGGAGCGGGCAAATGCACTGAAAGACAAACCAGAGTTTTACCATACCCTGGCAAGCAACTGCACTACCAACCTCGCGAAACACGTAAACGAAATTACTCCAGGGCGTGTTTCTTGGAATATTACCTATTTATTACCTGAAAACTCCGACAGGTACCTCTATGATATAGGCCTCATCGACAACAATTTATCATTCGAAGAGACGAGGGCCGCCCACTCCATAAATGCACTTGCCGAGATACATGCAGAAAGCCCATCCTTTTCACTGAAAATTCGGGGTAGGGAGTAGGTAAGCTGGGGTGAGTAATGCATTTTGGTATTGCACGTGCATAGACAAAATACAAAGTCCGTCTTTGTATTAGGGTACCCCTCGTACAACGCCAAAGGTAGTCTTTGGACGTGGGTGAATGAAGGCTAAAGTCGGAATTGAAGAGAAAAAAGCCGCTGGGGTTTACCAGCGGCGGGGTTTTGCTCAAGAACGAGGGTTTATAGGTTCGCCATTTTCGTCGTGTCCCATTTCTGCCATAAACTCTTTCACGAGTGCGAGGTCATCTGGTGATATGCGTTCTCCCACTGCATGCCGCGTTATCGCCCTCTCAAGCCTTTCACCTTTTTCTGTAGCAACAAACTCTCCTTTTTCGTCGACATTGGCTAGTCCGAGCTTGACGAAGACCTTCTTCATCTTCCCCATTTCGGTGGCTGTTACCATTTATATTTCCCCTTCATGTGGTTAAGTCATTCCGTTTGGTGCGCCTTGAGTCCACTCCCCAATGAGCGTCTGCTCCTTGTCGGAAAGCGGCCCACCTTGTGCTTGCCTCTGAAGCAGTGCACGGAGCCCAACGAGCTTCTCCGTTTCGCGGAAAGTGCCCCTGCCTTCACGCACAATGAGCCCCAATATCTGGGCTTCTATGATGCTTCTCGTTTCACTCACGCGTAGCGGTGGCGCACCCGTTGTTTTTTGTCGCATACTTTCCTTAGACACAATTCTATTTTGTAAACTATCACGCACCATAGCTTTCTGCAACTTACCCACCTGTGCGTGAGTGGTGATAGAATATATAGTATGAAATCAACAATCCAATCAGGGCGAACGAGGTTTGGAGATATCGTCGCGGAGTTTTGGCTTTCCAAAAAGCCGACGGGTCGGGTGCTCATCATTTGTGACGGCGCGCCAGGGTTGTACTCCAAAAAAGAGCTTGCTCTGTTTTTTGCACGAAAAGGCTATTCAGTATTTCAGTTTCGTTATCGCGGCACGTGGGAGAGTGGCGGGGAGTTTTTAAAACAGAGTCCCGCGCACGATGTCGATGACGTTATTTTGGGAATACAAGAAGGATTTCGCGACTGGTGGACGGGGCTCACGTACTATCTGGAGGTGAGGCAGGTCGTTGTCGTCGGCGCATCATTTGGTGGCCCGGCAGCGATACTCTCCACCCGCAATCCGCTTGTAACCCACGCCATAGCAGTTGCCCCCATAGTCGACTGGAGCATAGCGACAAAGGAAGCGCCATTTTCAGAATTTGTGAGGCAGATCAATGAGGGTTTTTCTGGCGCCTACCGCTGCCCACAAAAGAATTTTAAAAAACTCCTCACCAAGAAATTCTATAATCCCGTCGACTGGGCAGAAGCCCTTACCGGCAAAAAGATTTTTCTCACGCATGCAAAAGACGACACATCTGTGCCGTATCTGCCTACGAAGAAGTTTGCAAAAAAAGTCGGCGCGACGTACATCGAGCGCACCCACGGTGGGCACCTCGGAAGCGCGACAGTGATGGAGGCCAGCACATGGGTCCCCATCGCAAGATTTCTCGACCTTTAGGCGAAAAACACCCTCATGCTAGCACTCTGGCATCGATGCGCCGCACACAAGAATGCTCTATAAATTTGTCGCTCCTTTTGGTATATAATAGTAGGGTAATGAAATTCTTCACCATATTGTTTGCTGGGCTCTTTCTTTTGCCGACACTTGCGTCGGCCGAGGTCGTGCGCAATATCGAGTTTCCTGTCGGGGGCCCAAATAATTTTCATGCAGATTTTGGGGCGCCTCGCGGAGGGGGGACGCGCACGCATAAAGGTAATGACATTATCGCCGCAAAAATGACCCCTGTCGTCTCAGTGGTCGACGGGAGAGTGGGCTATCTCGTTTCCCCTGAAGCATCATGGGGGTATGAAATATCCATCGTCGATGCGGATGGGTACCAGTATCTCTATTATCATCTCAATAACGACACTCCGGGGACCGACGACGGCCGTGGGGGCGAGGCAAATGCATATGCGTCGGGGCTCGCCACAGGGGCTACGGTTACTCGGGGGCAGCTACTTGGCTTTGTGGGGGATAGTGGAAATGCCGAAAATACCGTATCACATTTACATTTCGAAATTCATGACCAAAATAGACAGGCGATAGATCCGTACCCGAGCCTCATCGTTTCCACTGGTGCATACAGAGGGAGTAACGCATCACTCGGCATCACTCCCGACATGCGGCTGCAGCTCGAGAGAGGTGTCGATGGGAGGCCAAATGACATTTTTAAAACGATTCTCGAGCAGGGTGCGAGCGGGGAGGAGGTGCGCCAACTGCAGATAACACTCAAGGTACTCGGGCTACTCTCTAGTGAGCATATTACCTCGTATTTTGGCCCCATCACGCGCACGGCGGTGATGGCGTTTCAAAAAAGACAGATGATCGAGCCTATCGGCATTGTGGGGCCCGCCACACGCGCACAACTCAACAGTGGTATTGCCTCGGGGGTGCTCACCGAGTACAAGCCGTACTACACCGACGAAATGTTGCGTGCAATACAAATTCAAAAATTGAATGCGCAGATCAAAATACTCCAAGACCGACTTCGGGCGCAAACGGGGACATAAAGACCTAGTGGGGCGCACTTTGTAGCGATCCGTATATATGAGATAATGTCGTACATGATGGCATTATTTTCGTACCTCAAAAAACACAAAGTTCTCACGATACTCACCGTACTTGCTGTTCTGGGTTTTGTATATTTTTCCCAAAAAGAACCTACACAGACATACGAGACTACTCTCGTAAAGAAAGGCGATGTACTCCAAGAGGTGTCCGTAATAGGGCGAGTCGAATCCGACTCAACCGCACAACTCTCTTTTGAAAAAGGAGGGCGTATTTCCTCATCACCCATACCGGTGGGAACAAGCGTGAAGCGTGGTGATGTGCTTGCCCGTATCGATAGTCGTGAGATAGATGCGCTCCTTGCGCAGTCTCGTGCAAATAGAGAATTCGAGTTGGCCAACCTTTCGGCACTAAAGCAGGGGAGTCGCCCCGAAGACATTGCGGTGTCGGAGGCAAGTGTTGCAAGCGCGGCATCTGCCGTGAGTGACGCACGCCTCGCGCTACTGGATGCGCTCTCCTCGGCGTCGACCGTTGCCGATGACGCCATCTTCAGTAAGACCGACTATCTTTTTGATAACCCTCGCACGAAAAATCCAAAGGTGCTTTTTCCGACCTCAGATCAAAAACTCATCAATAAAATTGAGGAGTCCCGCGCGGGGCTTTCCGAGTCGTTACGCGTGCTTACTGTGCTCGAAACAACAGCCCTAGAACTTGAGCGTAGCTTGTCTCTAAAGAAAAACTTTTTTAGTGACATAAAAACGTATCTCGATCTCCTCGCTTCAGCCATCAACAGCGTCTTGCCCTCGTCACAGTACTCCCCGACGACTATCGACGGCTGGAAGACGAGTGTTTCTATCGCCCGCACCAACATAAACAGCGCAAGTTCCGCTGTACTCACGGGAGAGCAGCTGTATCGTACACAGTCTTCAGCACTCGCAGTTGCCACAGAGCAGCTTGCGCTCAAAAAAGCAGGGCCCACGACTGAGTCAATCCTCGCCCAAGAGTCTAAGATAGCTTCGGTTCGTGCGGGCATTCAAAATCTCGAAGCGCAGGAGAGTAAGTCGGTACTCCGAGCTCCATTTGCGGGTATCATCACGAGTCAGAGTGCAAAATTCGGCGAGTCGGTTTCACCAAATGTACCGCTTGTGACACTTCAAAGTCTTGGAAAATTCAAAATAACGATTAATGTACCCGAAGTGGATTTGGCGAAACTTTCGCTTGCAGACGAAGCGCGGGTAACGCTCGATGCGTATGGCTCAGACGTGTTGTTTGCGGCCACGCTCTCTTCCATCGACCCCGCAGAGACGATCATTGAGGGTATATCAACCTACAAAGTCACACTTTATTTCAACGAAGATGACGTGCGTATTCGCTCGGGCATGACCGCAAATATTGATATTGGGACAGACAAGAGGGTCGATGTGCTCTATATCCCATCGCGCGCAGTCTCCACGCGTGAAGGCAAAAAATACGTCAAAATCCCCAATGGTCCGCTGAATACACTTGAAAAAGAAATCACCGTAGGGCTTCGTGGTTCCGACGGGTCACTTGAGGTCACTACGGGGCTTAGTCTTGGGGAGAGCGTCGTCACATTTGAAAAAAAATAATTGCTACAGAAAACGTGCCCCTTATTGAAACAAAAGGAATTGAAAAATCATTTGCCTTGGCGGAAACCCCCACCATTGCACTTTCAGGTATAGATTTTCAGGTTTCAAGAGGGGAGTTTGTCGCGATTGTCGGTCCTTCGGGTTCAGGGAAGTCGACGCTACTTCAAATATTAGGGCTTCTTGACGCTCCCACTGCTGGAATATACTTCCTCGATGGCAAAGACACCGCTCTATTTACCGACGTCGAGCTCGCGGGTATTCGCAACCGCAGTATTGGTTTTATTTTTCAATCGTTTAATCTGCTCCCGCGCACCTCAGTACTTGAAAATGTAAAACTCCCACTGGCGTACTCTGATGTTCCTGCGAAGCTTTGGGACGAAAAAGCTCTCGCAAAAATCGAAGCGGTTGGACTCTTGCACCGCGTCAACCATGAACCCGCACAACTCTCCGGTGGAGAGCGGCAGCGCGTTGCGATCGCGCGCGCACTGGTGACCAACCCCGACATTATTTTCGCCGACGAGCCCACTGGCAACCTCGACTCCGTTTCTGGAACTGCGGTGATGGAAATAATTAGCAATCTTCACAAAAGTGGAAAAACAATAATCCTTATTACCCACGATCACCTTGTCGCAAGACGCGCAGAGCGCGCAGTGCTTTTCAAGGACGGACAAATCGTGTGGAGCGGGATTGTTTCGGATATTCCTGAGATTTCATGACGTTATGACCCCTTAAATATGTCTTCACTTCTTCACACCACACAATCCGCATTACGGGCACTTAATGCAAATCGCGTTCGTTCCGGACTCACTATTTTAGGTATCGTGATTGGTATCACCTCCATCATGCTCATCGTTTCAATCGGTGAGGGTGCGCAGTCGCTTATCCTCGGGCAGATCCAAGGCTTGGGTGCGGAGACGATCGTTGTGCGTCCAGGCATGAAACCCTCCGGCCCATCGGACTTTGCGCAGACACTGTTTGCCGACTCGATAAAAGAACGCGAAGTAGAGGCACTGCGCAGAAAAGAAAATGTCCCCGACTACGTCTCTTCAGCACCCGTGCTATTTATCTCAGAAACAGTCACATACGAAAGCGCAATAGAGCGTCCCACTATTTATGGGTGGTCCGCAGAGTTTATGCAGAGCATGATGAATGCGAAGCTTGCCTCAGGTGCACTCTTTGACGAGCAGGACATTAAACAAGGTTTATCTGTCGCAGTACTTGGGAGTGAAGTAGCGAGTGACCTTTTTGGGAATGAAGAAGCGGTGGGTAAGTCTATCCGCATCGGGTCAAAAAATTTCCGTGTCGTTGCCGTACTCCGCCCTGGCGGTGGGGGGCTCTTCAATACAAATAAAACCGTTGTCATTCCGCACACTACCGCGCTCACCTATTTCTCGTCGGGGAAACATTATAACGAGGTGATGATAAAAGTATCTTCACCTGAAGCGGTCGACCGCTCAGTCGAGGATATTAAGGCGACCTTGCGTGAACTCCATAATATTACTGACCCCAATAAAGATGACTTTTATGTTGAAACACAACAGGCGGCAATTGAGCAAATCGGCACGATACTTTCTGTGCTCACTACGTTTCTCTCTGCCGTGGTAGCCGTATCACTTGTGGTGGGAGGCATAGGTGTGATGAATGTGATGCTCGTCTCGGTGACCGAGCGCACAAAAGAAATCGGATTACGCAAGGCGCTCGGTGCGACGAATAAAGACATTTTGACCCAATTCTTACTTGAGGCAACCACGCTCACGCTGATCGGTGGGGCGATCGGCATCACTCTGGGAATCGTACTGGGATATGCGGCGTCCATTGTGCTTTCGAAGACGCTTGTTGTGGAGTGGGTATTTGCGTTCCCATGGATGGCGGGACTCATTGGACTTGGTGTTGCGGGTGGGGTGGGGATTGTGTTTGGTATTTACCCCGCACAGAAGGCAGCACAAAAGAGCCCAATAGAGGCATTGCGCTACGAATAGGGCTTGTTTTGGGGTTTTCTTCTAAAAAATGCACTCAATAGCCCCCGCCATTTTTCTATTGAAGTAGGTGTGTTTAAGATGGTATACTCCTTTTGTATTATTGGATGTAATTTTTTTTTATGAATCAAACTGCATGGGTAGTTTTCGGGGGAGTCGCGATGGTCGCTATTGCCGCAGCACTCTATGTGTTTGGAGGGGGTACACCAAAGGTTATTACCGAAAGTGCCACACCAGCCCCCGAAACTAGTGTTGTCGTTACTGACACGTCGTCGACAACAGCAAAAGACATTACTCAATCACCACCAAAAAACATGGAACAAGAGACAGAAACACCCGTTATCGCAATTATGCACACCACTATGGGCGACGTGACGCTCATGCTATACCCAAGCCACGCGCCAAAAACAGTAGAAAACTTCTTGAAGCTAGCCAAAGAAGGATTTTATAATGGCGTGCGTTTCCACCGCGTGATCAAAGACTTCATGATCCAAACAGGAGACCCACTTTCAAAAGACGACACACAGATGGCTCGCTGGGGTCAGGGAGGACCAGATTACAAATTCGCTGATGAAATCAATCCGCACAAGCTCGTGCGCGGCTCTCTGGCAATGGCAAATGCTGGCCCAAATACCAACGGCAGCCAGTTCTTTATTGTCACCAAGGACTCCACGCCATGGCTTGATGGTAAGCATACCAACTTCGGTGAGGTGACCTCGGGTATGGACGTTGTGATGAAGATTGATGGGGTAGCGGTGGCCCCTGGCGACCGACCACTTATACCGGTGACCATTACTTCCATCGATATAAAGTAGTCTCGTGCATAAAAAAACTCGTCCAATAGGACGAGTTTTTTTTATGACATTTTTTGAGGAATGATGAAATGCAGTATGAAATATAGTGCGATGCCAGGGATGATACCCGTGAGTAAGATAAGGGCAATATAGCCTATGCGCACAATTAGCGGAGTCACCTCCATCCACTCACCAAGACCCCCGAGTATCCCACTCACGATCCGAGTTTTTTTGTTTCGGTAAAGTTTTCTCATGTGTTCATTCTATCGACTCCATCAACGAAAGGCAAACTTTTCTTGCAAACTTTTCAAAAAATAACTTTCTTCAAACTCAGCAAAATTGATGACATGTGGAGAGACCACTATTTCAAGGGCATCTCCTTCGAGGAGTGGGATGGGGTCCATGTCGTCGGCAGTGACGACTGCGTCGACGGGCATTCCCGTGCGCGTGACTGCGAGGAGGCCTCGCTTGCGTACTTCGGTGATGTCTATGCGAATAGTTTTGTTTTTCTTGATGACAATCGACGGGGTTGGAATATTGTGGTCGAGGAGCTCGGTGACAATCATGCAGTGAATGTCGGGGCTCACTATTGGGCCATGAGCAGAAAGATTGTATGCAGTGGAGCCCGTGGGGGTGGAAACGATGACCCCCGTGCCATGGACATATTGGAGTGGATGCCCGTCGACAGAGAGGGTGAGCTTGATGGCACCCATTACTCCTTGCGCCGTGACCTCGTTGAGGCAGTCGATTTCATGAATGATGCGCTTTTTTCGTATGATGCGCGCGGTGATCATCATCCGTTTTGTTATCGAGAAATCTCCATGCGAGAGGCGGTCTATGGCCGAAATAAAACCCTCCGGTCTGCGCACGGACGCAAGAAAGCCGACGTGTCCGAGGTTGAGCCCGAGGACTATGGGCTTATGGGCGCGGTAGGTGCGTGCAGCCTCGAGTATTGTGCCGTCACCACCGAGTGCGATCACGATGGTCGGCTTGATGTCTGTAAAAACGACATTATTTTTCTTCGCCTCGATGTGCGACTGGATTTTTGCTGCCCAGTACTTTGCTTTCTTATTATCGCTGCGCGCAAAAATTGCTATACGGTGCTTTTGGTTTTTCATACTTAAATGTCACGATGGCTGTTCTCGAGCACATACGCTTCAATGGGTTTTTTGCTCATTTTTCCCTGCATCTCACGCGGCTCTATTTCCACGCTTTTCACCTCGTGGGGATTTCCGGTGATAGTCTGAATTTCTTGTGCAAGCGACTGTAGCTGCTCTGCTGCGGCAACGACCTGCTGGTTTGCGGCACTTTGCTGCTGGGATGAGGCCGAGAGCTGCTCCGCGCCCACAGAGTTTCGTTCTGCAATACCGGCGATTGCATCCATGCTTTCTGCAACTTTTTGGACGAGCGCAGATTCTTCCTGTGCATGGAAGGAGATGTCTTTGATGCGCGCAGAGAGGTGTTGCGTGGAGTTGGACATGTTTTCAAGTTCTACGAGTGCCTCGCGCACCACTTTTGAGTTTTCGTCGGCATGCTCGAGCCCTTTTTCAGCAGCGAGCACGGTGTCTCCTATTTGAATAAGCATTTTTTCAACCTGCTCCTTTATCTCGTCCGCTGCCCCCGCTGACTGCTCTGCGAGTTTGCGTATTTCGTCGGCGACGACGGAAAATCCTCTGCCAGCCTCTCCCGCGCGCGCAGCTTCAATGGCAGCATTTAGAGAAAGTAAGTTGGTTTGCTCAGAAATCTTGGTGATGGTATCCACGATGGTGCGGATTTCACGCGAACGGTTACCCATCGTGCGCGCGATCACTGCTGTGTCTGTGGTCATTTTTCGAATTTGGTCTAAGCTTTTTTGTGACTGTTCTCCCTTTTCTCCTGCTACCTGAGTAATCTTTGAGACATCAGCCGCCATGCGTGTCGCCTCCTCGGCTGTTGCAAGCATCTCCTGCATCCCCGTTGCAATGGTGGCGATCGAGAGAGAGATAGATTCTGCTTGGGTCGACTGCGCGACGGCGCCTTCGGCAACTTGGCTTGCAATCGTCGCGTTACTTTGCGCAGCGTATGCTGCTTGCTGCGAAGTAGCAGAGAGTGACGTGCCCGCCTCGGTGATTTGGTTGATCGCATGACGGAGTGGGACAACGAGCGAGCGCAGGTTTATGATTGCGAGCAATACAGAGAAGAGAATGAGTGTGACAAAAAGCAGAATGATGAGTGACCAGTTGATGACACCCAAAATCTCTTCCTCCGGAATCTCGGTGACCAA
>JAYTEB010000063.1:0-12230 GCA_043735605.1 Candidatus Lloydbacteria bacterium
GCGATCTCGAGCCTGAAAGCAAATGTAAAAATTGAGGCGGGTGCAACAACCACTGCTGTCGCCCCATAAAGCAAACTCATAATAAACACCATGGAACAAGCACAAAACAAAGTCTCAGAAAATATTGTGGTCGCGCCAAAGCGCACCATTGACGCATCAGTATCATTTATTACGGGAAGTGTACTCTTGGTCATTGCACTCGTTGTCGGAGGATTCTATATGATGAATGCCATCGAAATGGAGGGCGATATGCATGAGGCAAAGATGATGATGGAGGAATCAGCCATGGGTACATCTGACGAACTCGCAGCTGCAGAAGCAACGGCTGCACTCACCACGCAGAGCAGCTCCGACGAGCTTAGCTCGATAGAGGCGGATCTCAGTGCGACAGACCTCGACTCGCTTGGTGCCATCGACGATATATAGCACTCAAGGGACACAAAGAAACAGCGGTTTTCAAAATTGCGACACCAGATAGGTGTCGCAATTTTGCTTGCGAAAATGTCATAAAAACGCTACTATGCGCGCACTTATGGAACAACACACTACACACAAACACTCGGTTGAAATAAAGAAATTACCCAACTCACGCATCGAAATAAAAACGTCGGTTAGTGCAGTCGACTTTGACAAAACTCGGAGCGAAGCACTCAAACACATAGGGGGGGAGGTGGAGCTTCCTGGGTTTCGCCGAGGGCATATTCCCGAAAAAGTCTTGCTCGCTCGCGTGGGTGAAGCAGCACTACTTGAAGAAATGGCGGAAATAGCGATAAGCAAGGCATATCCAGAAATCATTGTCGCTGAAAAACTCGACGTGCTGGGGCGCCCAGAAATCAGCATCACCAAAATCGCGCACGGAAACCCTCTCGAGTTTACTATCACGAGTGCCGTATTTCCTGAATTTACTCTTCCCGACTATAAAAAAATTGCCGCGAAATCAGCGGGAAAGAAGGAACTTATAGCCGTCACCGAGGAAGATATCAGTAATACTATTGACCAGATTCGTCGCATGAAAGCAGAGCGTGACGCACAGTCAGCAGGAGTAGACTTTGATGAACAGGCCAAGCTACCCACACTCGACGACGCATTTGTCGAGACACTTGGGGAATTTAAAACCGTAGAGGATCTGAGAACAAAATTACGCGAAAATATACTCATTGAAAAAACGCGGGCCGCGAAAGACAAGAAGCGCGTTGCAATAATGGAAGCTATCGTGAAGGAAACAAAAATAGAGCTCCCCGAGATTATCATTGCGCAAGAGCTCGCACGCATGCAAGACGAATTCAGCGCCGACATTGCCCGCATGGGTCTAGATATTGAAAAATATTTAACCACAGCAAAAAAAACTATGGAGGAAATGCATGCCGAGTGGCGCCCCGACGCAGAAAAGCGTGCAAAAATCCAAATCATCGTCGGCAAAATTGCAGACGCGGAGCATCTCGAGCCGGAAGAAGAGGTGCTCGTGCGCGACACGAAGGAGCTCCAAGCTCGCTACCCCGATACAGACCCCTCACGCGTGCGAAGCTATATGCACATGATCCTCACCAATGAAAAAGTGTTTGCGTTTCTGGAGGACGAGTCCGGCGCACACGCATAGCATTGTGTTTTCGAAAAAAGAGATCATGCGCTATACTCGGTAAATGTCTTCTCCTTGCATATTACTCCCCCTCGCGCAAACAAACTCGACGACCCCACTCACCTACAGCATCAACCAAACCTATGTGGATGCAATCGTTTCTGCGGGAGGAGTTCCTTTGTGTGTCACCCGCCCAGAAAAGGAGGCGTTGGAGGTGCCCCTCTCGCACGTCGACGGAATCCTCCTTGCGGGTGGGCATGACATCGACCCTACACACTACGGTGAAGAGAAGAAAGAGTACACGTGCAATATCGACAGCGCGCGCGACGTCCTCGAGATCATGCTTGTAGAGATTGCGCGGGAACGCGGCATTCCCATTTTGGGTATTTGCCGAGGGATGCAAGTAATGAATGTGGCGCTCGGTGGATCTCTCTACCAAGACGTCTATCTCGAAATGCCGGGGGCAATGCTCCACGACTTTCATAACGATAAGGGAGGCATGCCCCTCGCGCGCAACGCCATCGCGCACGACGTCACCATCACAGAAGGGACTCTGCTTTCTCTGATTGCGGGGTCTTCATCTATTCCCGTCAACAGCCTTCATCATCAGGGGATAAAAAAGGTAGGGGCAGGGCTTCGCGTGTCTGCGACTGCTCCTGACGGACTCATCGAAGCAATTGAAATAGAGGGGCACCCTTTCGGACTTGGTGTTGAGTGGCATCCGGAGGAGCTCGGTGACGCAGTATCGCAAAAAACCTTTGCTGCATTCATCGCAGCCACAAAAAACAAGTCGTAAGATTTATTTTGCCAAGATGGCGTTCATGTGCTACAGTAGTCTGACACTCAGCTAATATACATACTATGGGTTACCTCATTCCTACTGTTATTGAAAAGACTTCTATGGGCGAGCGAGCCTACGACATTTACTCACGCCTCTTAAGGGAGCGTATTGTGTTTCTTTCTGGCCCCATTGACGACGATTCTGCAAATATCATCATTGCGCAAATGCTCTTTCTTGAGTCCGAGGATCCCAAAAAAGACGTCAAGCTCTACATCCACTCCCCTGGTGGCTCTGTCTCCGCTGGCCTTGCCATCTATGACACGATGAACCACATCAAGCCCGACGTCTCCACTATTTGCGTGGGCATGGCGGCCTCAATGGCGGCGGTCCTCCTCTCCTCTGGCACCAAGGGAAAGCGCTTTGCACTCCCCAATGCCGAAGTAATGATTCACCAAGTGATGGGCGGCGCCGAGGGCCAAGCATCGGACATCGCCATTTCAGCAAAACACATCCTGCGCACCAAGGACAACTTGAACAAAATTCTTGCAAAAAACACGGGGAAACCAGCGGACCAAGTAGAGAAGGACTCTGACCGCGACAACTACATGACTGCCGACGAATCCAAAAAATATGGCCTTGTTGACGAAGTTCTGAAACCGAAGGGACGCTAGTGCGGAGGCAGCATCATTCGACACCCCGCAAGCTTTCTGATACATTAAGATTGCTGGCGTTGCTGTCTATCGCTCCCGAAGCTGGCAAACAAAGAAATATCGTTATTTATCAACATAACTTGACCCTTCCCCCTACCCGTTGTATGCGACTGAATCACCAAATGCCTTCTCCCACAAACCACACTCTGGCCTAAGACCGCAAGGAATCCCTCGAGATTATCAGCATTTGCAGAACATACACGAAACCGAAGCGTAGGTTCGGGTTTTTACATATATGGAATTCACCATGGTCATCGCCATTGGTGTGGGCTCGGGAATATTTGGCCTCATCGCCGGATATGTCATCCGCTGGGCGCTCACCGTGGGTAAAGTCGGCTCAATAGAGATCGAAGTAAAGCAGATGCTCCTCTCTGCAAAGGAGGATGCGCAAAAAATAATACAGGAGGGAGAGAAAAAGGCGGAGAAAAAAGTAGAGGAGCTGCGTACGCAGGAAAAAGAAAAGGAGCGCGGATGGCGAAATACCGAAGACCGTCTCGTCAAAAAAGAGGAGACACTTGACCGGAAGCAGGGGGACGTCGACCGCGAGATGGAGAGCCTCAAATCTAAGGCGGAGGAAGTCCGTGGGATAAAATCAGAGATTGAAGAGCGCAAACTCGTCGTAGAGCGTGAGCTCGAGAAGGTGGCTGGACTCACCGAGGAGGACGCGAAGCAAAACCTCATGAAAAAAATCGACGAGCGATTTGAGGAAGATTTTCGTGTACGTCTGCAAAAACTCGAGCGTGAGGGTGTGGAGCGTCTTGACCGCCGCGCGAAGGACATTCTTTCTACCTCCATCCAGCGCCTCTCCGCCTCAACCGCAGGAGACATCATGACCACATCGGTTTCTATACCCAACGACGAGGTAAAGGGTAAGATTATCGGGAAAGAGGGGCGCAATATCCGCACCTTCGAGCGTGTCGCCGGAGTAGAGCTCATCGTCGACGACACCCCTGGGACCATCGTTATTTCCTCGTTTGACCCCGTGCGCCGCCAGATTGCACGCGTCGCACTCGAAAACCTTATTCTCGACGGACGTATCCAGCCGTCTAAGATCGAGGAGATTGTGGAGAAGGCAAGCCACGAAATAAATAAAATCATCAAAGAAAAGGGTGAGCAGGCATGCTACGAATGTGGAGTCATCAACATGGATCCTCGACTCATCTCCGTGCTTGGGCGCCTCTACTTCCGCACGAGTTTCGGGCAAAATGTATTGCAACACTCAATAGAGATGGCGCACATTTCGGGCATGCTCGCGGAGGAGCTCGGGGCAAACGTTGCTATCGCAAAAGCGGGTGCCCTCTTTCATGACATCGGCAAAGCGCTCGACCACGAAGTACAAGGGACGCATGTCGACATTGGGCGCAGAATCCTTGCAAAGTTTGGCGCAGACGAGCGCATTATCAAGGCGATGCAGTCACACCACGAGGAGTATCCTTACGAAACCATCGAATCAATCATCGTACAGACCGCAGACGGCATTTCAGGCGGCCGCCCAGGGGCACGCCGTGAGTCGGTCGAGAATTACATCAAGAAGCTCGAAGACCTCGAGAAGATCGCCCGCTCGAAGCCTGGGGTAGAGAAAGCATATGCACTCCAAGCAGGGCGTGAGGTCCGTGTATTTGTGACCCCAGAAGCCATGAGCGACCTCGAGGCACATTCCCTCGCCCGTGACATAGCTATTCAAGTGGAGCAGGAGATGAAATACCCCGGTGAAATCAAAATCACCGTTATTCGTGAGACCCGCTGTATCGAATACGCAAGATAATATAAAATCTGTCAAATTTTTGACACTTTCTGCGTTATCCCCTGAAGAATAATGGCTCTGTTGCGCGAAAATACCCCTCCTATATAATATATGGAGAGGCTAAATACCTCTGTATACAGAGTTATTTGAGAGCAATCTCAATTAACGTAGATTATTAGCATCTGCTAATCAGAAAAACGATGAACAAGCAGTCAATAGTTGAGGCAGTCCACGAAAAGCTCGGAGGCACAAAGGTCGCCGCAGAGCAGGCTGTTGAGACAATGATCGAGACTATTACCGGAGCTCTCACAAAGGGCGACGAAGTCTCGGTTGCTGGTCTCGGCATCTGGTCCGTGAAGACTCGTGCTGCACGCACTGCGCGCAATCCACGCACAGGCGAGGCCATCAAGGTCGCAGCAATGCGCGTTCCAAAGTTCCGCCCCGCAAAGGCGCTCAAGGACGCGGTCAAAGAATAAGAAGGTTCATCAAACATACACCAAAAAACCCACTCTGATATTCGTATCGGGTGGGTTTTTTGGTTCAATGTGGTGGTAGCGAGGATTATTGCTCGGAGTCACCTCTGCGAATGTCTTTTGCAAACATGTGTGACTGATCACGCTTCACCACATCGCAGATCTCATTAAACTCACCCAATAAATCGGCAAGGTGCGTCACGTCGTTTTTTTTCTTTGGGGCACTGGTGAATATTCGCGTAGCCTCTGCTGCTATCTCCTCTGCGCGGAGTACAAAACTTGGATAACGTGTTTCCGTAAAGTGGCTGCGCATGGAGTCGAGCTCGGTGCTCAACTGAGTCAACACCGCCTCCTCGAGCTCATGAAACTCGGCTTCAATGCGACCCTCGGCTTCAAGTCGCGCAAGCTTTGCTTGAAATATGTGCTGTGCGCGTACGAGAGGTGCCACACTCGCATCCTCATCACGAATAATCGCATCAAATTCTGATTGAAATGGATAAACATCATCGCCGCCTTGTGTAGTGAGTATTTCAAGATGTGGCGCTGCTGCCTGCTCGTATGCGGCATGGGTCTCAGTTATCGCCTTGCGAATACCCTCCTCCGCACTCTTTGTGTGCAGAAGTAACTCTGGAGAATAATGCTCTGGTGATGATTTTGGCATATGCATACTATAGCGCGAAAAAAGGCTTAGGCAAGTGCGGGACGGGAGAATCGAACTCCCACCAAGAGTTTGGAAAACTCCTATTCTACCATTAAACTAGTCCCGCGATTTCAATATCCTAGCAGATTAGATGAGGAGAGACAACTGGGCGTCTTTCAGTGCGCACTTTTTTGAATTCGTGAGTTGTAAAAGTTGTATAATACACACATGAAAAAATATATCTTTTTTGATCTCGACAATACGCTCACACGTAGCCGCTCACCCATTACTTTGCAAATGACTCAGCTACTTCTTCAACTTTCTAAAAAACACGAAGTCTTTATTGTTTCTGGGGCCGATGCAAAACAGATTGCAATGCAAGTCGGTCCAAAACTTAGTGGAAAATATTGGAGCATGGGGCAAAATGGAAATGCATGCATCACACCCGAAGGAGAGGTGCTCTGGGAGAACAAAATGAACTGGCTCGAAAAACATGAGGTGTTTGCATATTCACATAAACTATTTTCTGCAAATCTTTTTTCTCACAAAGACAAACTTGACTTACTTCAAGATCGCGGATGCCAACTCTCCTACTCGTTCATTGGTCACCACGAGGATGTTTCAAAAAAAGAAAAATTCGACCTTGACCACAAAAAGCGGGAGTCGATACTCAGACGCTTTCCATTCAAAAGTAAAACAGTGGAAGTCAAAATTGCGGGCACAACATGTTTCGACTTTTTTATAAAAGGAAAAAATAAAGGAAGCAACATTGCTGCACTTTGCAAAAAAATGGGATGGAAAAAAAGTACGTGTCTTTACGTTGGCGACGCACTCTTCAAAAATGGAAACGACGAATCGGTCATTGGGGTCATCCCGACCGAGGCGGTCCGCGACCCGAGCGAGACTGAGCACGTCATTCGCAAATTACTCAAATAAACTGAGATTTCTGGATTATGTGAATTACGTTAACGTGACCGATCGAACATGTTAACGTAATTTCTTTTCAGGATGTGGTTTATCCAGTGTGCCCCAGTGGGCACTGTGCATGGTCATGTTTTTTTGCAGGGCAATACTTTCTTCCGTACTCAATCAAAAGATAGGTGAGGCGAAACCACTCTTTCTTTGGGAAAAGCGCCATCAAATCTTTTTCGATTTTGTTTGGAACGGAATGACTTGAGAGTCCGAGCACCCGCGCCATGCGTTTTACGTGCGTATCGACCGCAATACCCCCCACTACCCCATGTGCGTTTCCCAACACAACATTCGCTGTTTTTCTGGCGACCCCGGGGATGGTGAGCATCTCCTCCATCGTCTTGGGGATTTTTCCGTGAAACACGTGTTTCACCACCCCTGCCGCAGCAAGAATATTTTTTGTTTTGTTACGATAAAATCCTGACTGGAAGATCAGCTGCTCAAATTCACGTGGGTTTGCAGAGAGATAGTCGTCGAGGGTTGGGTATCGCGCAAAAAGTGCCGGAGTGATTTCGTTCACCTTCTTGTCGGTACACTGCGCTGAAAGCTCCACGGCCACGAGCAGTTCGAAGTGGTTGCCGCAGTTGAGAAACATTCTTGTTTTGGGAAACAGTTTTTTGAGCGCACGGAGGATGTGGGCGGCATGCGCAAGTGCGTCTCCATTTAGGCTCTGTGAAACAGGTGGTTTCACGATTTATTCCGCTATCTCTGCGTTACGACTCTCCAAAACTATTGGGTCGAAAACGTCGAGGCTTTCTATGAAAGCAGTTGTGGTCGTGGGATCAAAAAAAATGTGCACAAGTTTTCCGTCGTACGCCCGAGCATAAAACTGAAGGGTGTTGTTGTTGACCCAATGTAATGAAAGATAAGCTCCATCGAATATAAAATCACCAGAAACCCTATAGGAATAGTGCGGGACAGCTGACTCGAGGTACAGCTGCTGCTGTCCACTCACATCGGTAGAAAAATATGCACGAAGAGTGCGGGGCTGGTTTGGTATCTTTTGCGCAAGGGGGACGGGTGGGGCCACGTCTACCCGAACAACACTGACGGCTCCGTTTTGTGAAACCCCCTCACGTATGCCAGTGTGACTTTCCTGCTTAGGTGTTTCATGTGAAACTTCTCTGTGAGAAAAAAACATCTCTTCATAGTAAAGCGCACCAAGACAGGTGAAGAAGCTTAGTATGGTAAAAGTGTATCGGCGGAAAATCATTATTCTAGTGTAGCGTAGTAGAAATAAAACTCAATGCATAACTGCGCCGTGCCACCTGGTCTGTTTACACTTTTGTCACAATTTCCACCACCCCCGTCCCACAGTCAAAATGCACATTACGCCCAACGGTCCCACCGACCACCTCCGTTTCGACGGGTATCTGATGGAAGGCAAGTCGCTCACGGGCACTCTGTGTGTTTTCAAATCCTATGCCAAACTTGTCTCCCTCAAGTAACGAAAACATATGCGCCCCACCAACGAGTTTTGCGACGAGATGCTCTTTTGCCGCACCCAGCGCCACCACCTCCTCGATGAGTGTGTCTACGGCAATATCTGCATATTTCACGAAACTCTTCCCGAGTGCATCTTTGGACAATGCCGGCAGGGGTATGTTTCTAGTGCGTGGCAGTATCGCATGAGCCATACCCCCGACACGCGCAAGGCGATCAAACAGGATGACCACAACACAAGACCCGACTCCGTTCGTCACGATGACGTGTGACGCATCACCCACAAATAATTCACCGATCCTAATTTCAATGGTGGTATTCATACTATTGTTTTTCACCGACCATTGTGTTCGTCAAGGAAAGAATTTTGCGCGCCGCTGTTGGACCAACAAACAAAAACATGCGGCCCATCGACTCGTCACCATCTATGCATGCAACGGACGTCGCGGATGCATTTACGCAGACGGAAACGTCGAGAGATATAAACTCTTCATGCAGTGCGATCATCGACACTGCGACGGAATCAAACATGGCACGGCCCATGTCGACCACGACGTCTGGGACGGAATGCATCATCTCAATGTGTAGAAAGCGCGAGAGTCCTTGGAGCATTCCACCTGTGATCACGTTGCCGAGCTCCTGAAAAACTGAACGGTCAAAGCGGTCTAGTGCGCGTAAATCTCCAACTGTTTTTCCAGACAAAATCTGGAGGAGATGCACTGCAGCGTCGTGAGGAAAAATAATAAACACGTATCCCTCGATGACCCCAGAGAGGCGCAGAAGAATAGCGATGGTGACTTCGCTCGACTGCTCCATGAACTGAGAAGATGTCTCTGCATTGCGCACGACAAGCTTTGGGACACTCACGGTTATTCTCTTTCCGACCATTTCAGAAAGTGTGTTACCCGCATGAGAGACGCCAATGTTGATGAGCTCACGGAGCTGGTCGTTGTCGCTTTCGCTTAGTTGGAAGTTGGTGAGCATGGTATGGATTAGTGAGGTGTCCCCCCTAGTATATCGCCTACGGCATGGTTGAGTAAACCATGCATATCGAGTAGTAGGATCGTGCGCCCGTCGGGAAGGAGGGCGGAGCCTGCAAACCCTGAAATACCATGGAGCACAGGTGGAAGGGACTTCACCAATAACTCCCTCTCTCCCATGTACGCATCGACGGGCAATACGACCCTCATCTCTTTTACTTGGGCCACGATTGCAGAGCGCCCCGCATGAGGATCCGGCGTGGCCGTAGGCGCACTGAATGTTAGCCCAAGAATATTCTTAAGACGCAGTAGCGGTAAGAGAACCCCATCCACAAAAATCGTTTCTTGATGCAGAACGCTAGTCACCTCACTTTCTTTAAACTCCAGTGTATGGTGAATGTGCTCAAATGGGACGGCAAACGTGCGCCCCGAAACGAGTATTATCAGGACACGAATTGTCGCAAGCGAAACGGGGAGGTCGAGAGTAAAGCGCGTACCCACTCCTGTTTCAGGGATAGGAGAGATCACCTCAAGGCGACCCCCCACGTCGCGCGCAAATGCATACACCGCAGAAACTCCGACACCGCGGCCCGATATGTCGGTAACCTCATTGTTGGTAGACATGTTTGGATGAAAAATAACTTCTGCAAGCGCACTCGTGCTCATCGCGTCGAGGCGCTCCTTGGTTTCAACACCTCGCGCAAGGGCAACTTCGCGCACGCGGTCGTAGTCGATCCCTTTGCCGTTGTCCTCTACCACAATTTTCGCCCGCCCACCCGCCCGGCTTGCGGACAGTAAAATATTTCCTGACTTTGCGATGCCGTGGTCTACTGCGTTGCGCAGTAAGTGCGCGAGTGCACCACCGAGGCCATCAATCACCGCGCGGTCTAGTGCAATGTCTCCCCCCGTACTCGTAAAGAGTATTTTTTTTTCCTCCCTAACTGCGAGGTCACGAACCATTCGGGGATACTGTCCAAAAATTTGGTCAAGCGGGACGAGTCGGATGGCGAGCAACGCTTCTTGGTTTTCAGAAAGAAGTTTTGACATCTCCCCGAATAAAGAGTGGAGCTCGTGAACAAAAAAAAGTTTTTGCTTCCATGCGGTATCAGTTGTTGCGCGCACCACGTCGAGTGCGGGCGCGAGGAGTGTGTCGAATTTAAGCTGGAGCATGAGCAACTCCTCGAATATTCCCATCAAGGCGTCGAGCTTGTCGGTGTTGACCTTCACCACGTTCGGGGTTGCAAGAACATGCAGCTCTCTTTGGGGTGGCGTTGCTCCCCCCACTGGCGCCAGTGAGTCTCCTTTTACTGGCGAGAGAATCTGCTCTAGCGTGGCAACGTGCATGCCCGTAGAAAATTCCGGCTCGTTATTTTTTATTGCTATAAGGGAGTCGCTGAGCGCATCGACAGAGGAGAGGAGCGTGGTGACGAGCGTGGTGTCGAGCACGAGCGCGCTTCGGAAAACCTGATGAAAAACGTTTTCAATCGCGTGTGCAAGGTGTGTGATTTCGCCATAACCCATGGTTGCGGCAGAACCCTTAATGGTGTGTGCGCTGCGCATCAATATCTCATGCTCCTCTGGTTGGCTCGGGTTTTTTTCAAGCTCCAAAAGAATTCTCGACAAGGTGGCAATTTGCTCTTCGGCCTCCGATATGAACAGATCTTTAAACTTTTCTTTATCGAGTGGCATAGGTAATAATTATATCATGCAAAAAAGAACCCCACGGAGGGCTAAAAAGATGTGGCTTCTGCCTGGTGAAGCGGTTATTGCAAAGCTGAGGCAACTATTTTTTCAAATATTTTTCTGCCTTCTCTAAGACCTGCTCTCGGTCAAAAGGCTTTACGATGTAGTCGAGTGCACCAAGGCTTTTTGCCTCTTCGATCATTTCCTTTTGGCCAACTGCGGAAACAACGATGATCTTTGCCTCATGTCCTATCTCGCGAAGGACGTCCATGCCGTTGATATCTGGCATGATAACATCCAAAAATATAAAGTCAGGGGCATCGCTGCGAAATTTTTCGATAGCCTCCCTCCCGTTGCCCGCCTCAATAAAATCTGTATAACCCGCACTTTCAAAAATATCGCGCAGCACTTTACGCATAAATGCAGAATCATCAACAATGAGGATCTTTTTCTCTGTGAGCATATAGGGGGCAGTATATCACACAACACCTTCCTGTGAAGCAACCATGCGGGATAAATCATCGTGGTCAAGCAAGCGCTCGAGGTCGAGCCACACCACAGGACGATGTACGGTGGTGGACTGGCTTCTCGAGACGGGCTCACCGCCTGCCGGGCCAATAATAATCGCACGTTCTTTTTTGTGGGCGGCAAACACCTCGTCATAAGCAAAAACACCCCGTATGTACTGTGGTGGCATATGCGCAGCAATGATAGGTTCGGGGGGGCGCACTGCACTCATTGGCACTTCTACTATGGACTTCGGAGAGTCAATAAGCACGGCAAACTGATTTCTCTGGTGATGAATCACGAAGAGATAATTTGCCGTCAGTGGCTTATTTTTAGGCATATGCATTCGACCAATGAGGTCGAGTGCGACAACCACCTTCCCACGCAAATGAAAAATGCCGAGAATTGCCGAGGGGGCGTTGGGAACAGGGGTGATTGGTGGGATCTTCATGACGCGATCGACCTGGCTTGCCAATGCTGCGTAGAGCTCGCCGTCAATCTCGAAAAGAAAAAATTGCTTGGACTCTCCGTGTTCGCTTTTTTCGGGAACAATATTTTCCTGCATGAATCTATTTTAGCATAAAAACAAAGAGATTCTTCCGCCGACCGCTTCGTGCCGGAATTTCGGCATAAGGTACATAAATCGAGTCTTAGTTTGACCATTCTGCCTTGTGGTTAAGCCACAGAACTGCTAGAAATTAGGTACCATGGTTAAAAAACG
>JAYTEB010000064.1:0-1956 GCA_043735605.1 Candidatus Lloydbacteria bacterium
CCCTTTGTTGTGTGTCCCATATCCTCACATATTACCACGAAAAATAAAAAAACAGCTCTTCGCTTGCGAATGGCTGGCTGTCTTCCTAATCAACCATGCAATATGGGCCAGAAAGATTACTAGAGAATTTCTTGGGACACGCTCCAGTTTTTAAGAACTCCTCGATTAGACCTTCGGATTGATCCATGATTCCTAAATAATGTGCAACATGCGGGGAGCCGGCCCTCTTTAGGATAAGGTAGACATTCAAAGTGGCAGTGGGTGAGAGGCGGGAGGAGTTAATTTGCGCAAAGTCCGCAGCTGCCCATAAACCAGTCTTCAGATAGCGGCTGAGTTCACGTGAGTCCATCCAGCCTGATGAAGCAATAATTTCAGCTGGTGGGCGGTCGGCCCGATAGCCATACATGATCGCGTAGTCACAGTGGTCTTTTTGTCCACTCGGTGGGATGAGCAGCTTCAACTGCGCAGTAGAGTGGCCTACGGTGTCCACACACATGCTCGCACTGGGGGGTAAATCTCCTTCTTGGTCACGCCCATCCCATGCACCAGGGCTTCCGATGGCATCTGCGCCATGGGGAGGAAGCGGGAGTAGGCCATGGGTGGTGCTGTGCGCATCTGCTTGTGTGGGGAGCGTAGGGTTCTGCTCATCACTTTTCATACTCATGCCTTCCACTCTGCGGGCGCTACGTTCTACACTCAGTTTGTCTGGCTCAGTGGTTGCCACACTCGGATACGCGAGCACCGATGGCACCCGGATTTTCAGCACCACACTTTCGCGGTTCAGTGCCACTGGCCTAATGAAATATGCAAAAACACCGAGCAACACAAGGAGGATAAGTAGGCACCGCACGGGTGAGAACATGCGCCTTGAATCCCTGAAGACAATAGAGGACATTGCTGACTCCAAAAGTGACAAATTTAGAAATTGTGCTCTTCATAAAAAATAGCACACCCGCACCACTTGGTCAACCCTCGACTAGATAAGTCCTTCCTCTGTAATTTGGGTGTTTTTTGTGGTTTTTTGTAGCTGAAGTGCTATAATCTTGCCATATGACTGAACACGCCCCACACAAACTACTTGTCGTTGAAGATAGCGAGCCACTACGGAAGGTGCTTGTCGAGAAGCTTCGCGATGAAAAATTTGAGGTGATTGAAGCGGGTGGTGGAGAGGAGGGCGTAAAGCTCGCTGGAGAACAAAAACCTGATATGATTATCACAGACATCGTCATGTTCCCGCTCGACGGATTGGAGATGGCGGCACGCATTCGTGCATCAGGAGCATGGGGGGAAGGAGTGCACATTATTGCGCTCACGAACCAAAACAGTGCCGAAGAGGAAGGGCGGCTCGCAAATCTGCACCTCACCGCATACCTCGTAAAAGCAGAGACTGGGCTCGACGAAGTGGTCACGCTCGTGAAATCAGTACTCAAAAAGAAAAAATAAACACACATCATGGAACCAAGCACCGCGAAAAAGCAAACAATACTCATCGTCGAAGACGATATTGCGCTACGCAAAGTCCTCGTCGACAAACTCACCAATGAGTCTTTTGACACACTAGAGGGAGTAGACGGCGAGGAGGGTCTCGAGATGGCAAAAACGCATCACCCCGATCTTATTTTGCTCGACATTTTCATGCCACGCATGGACGGCATCACCATGCTCTCAAAACTCCGCGCTATGGATGCGTGGGGAAAGCACGTACCCGTATTGGTACTTACAAATTCTACGGATGCGCAAACGATCGCAAAAGTTTCAGGATTTGGGGAAACAGATTTTTTAATCAAAAGCGAGTGGTCACTCGAGGCACTCATGGTGCGCATACGTGAGAAAATACTCCGCAAATAGTTATACCGATCCATAACCCTGTGGATAAATTTCTTCATTCCACGTGACGCCACAGCTCTATTTTCACACACTTCCCAGTTATCCACAGCTCGTCCTCAGTTTTTGCAC
>JAYTEB010000065.1:0-1945 GCA_043735605.1 Candidatus Lloydbacteria bacterium
ATACTTTGGTTAAATTGTTTAGCAATTTTAAGTGCAAGAAGTACGGACGGGACATAGCTCCCTTTTTCGATGGCAATAATAGTCTGCCGCGTGACGCCCGTACGCAGAGCAAGCTCCTCCTGCGTGAGCCCCGCCTCCTTCCGGTAGTGGAACACACAATTTTTAATCGTCTCTTGCATGTCTCGATAGTAGCTCAGGGAAAATAGCTGGTCAACGGGTGGGGCTTGCCATACGCAGAATGTGATACAATTTATGAGTTTGTTATTATTATCTATTTTATGCATATTATGCTTAATAAAATTATGAACTGTGCATGCGCAGAAAAGTGGGGAGACGTCGCGCCACTTGTGCTACGCCTTGCACTCGGTGTGGTGTTTGCGTGGCACGGCTATGACAAAGTTTTTGTGAAAGGCATACCCGCAATTACGGGCTTCCTTGGGGGGTTGGGCTTTCCTCTACCCACACTCTTCGCCTACATCCTCTCGTACGGTGAACTCATCGGGGGCGTACTCCTCATTATTGGCCTCTGCACACATTGGGTGGCAAAGTACTGTGTCATCGTGGGGCTTGTCGCGATGTTTGCCGTACACTGGAGTAACGGGTTTGCGGTCGGGGGTGGGGGTTATGAATATGTCATGCTCATCACTGCTGCGGCAATCTCACTCATGATTACCGGAGCGGGGAAATACTCCGTCGACGTATTGTGTAGGAAATCCTAACTCACTTCGTCGTGGAGAAAAAACACCCGCTCTGGGTGTTTTTTTATTTGATGCCTTGCGCAGTTAGTGGCTTAACGAAAGGTTACTACGCCTTTTTTATCCTCAAGCTCGAAGATGAGTTCTCCTTTGCTGGTGAAGCGGTATGTGGCCACGTCATTTAACATTGATGCAAACTCGCCCTCTTGTGAGTTTTCACAAAACATCTCTGTTGCAACAATCGAATCAAAGTTCAAGATATCTTTATCAAGAACATATCTTCCTCCAACGTTGTTACAATCAGTTGCGAGTGTAAATACTCCGTCTTTCTTAAAAGACAAAATAAATGCGTCTTTTTGTTTTGGTGTAACCACGCTCATATTATTGCGAGTGGTGCGTACCCACTTCCACTCATGACCCCCGAGGGTCATACGCGAGGGGTCAGCTTCTCCTTCGAAATCTCGGACGAGCTCCCCAACTTCGTTTGTCTTGGGGTCATAATGTACCCATAGGCTCTTTCCGCGAGATGGCGGGGTAGTAAAAGGCTCACCTGCATTGCGTTCTGAGTAATTTGCCACAAATCGTCCTTCTACGAAGTCGATATTCTGCGGGGCGATACGGTCTCCAAGCAACATTGCATTTGTGCCCGTATATACTCCGTTCGTATTTATCGCGAGTACCAAATAGTAAAACGTCCCACTTCCCCCTTCGTTGTGCGTGAGATACATCGCGGCATCAAGGTCCCCGTCGGCATCCACATCCCCCGTTGTGGGTTCGCCGAAAATTGAAATTGTTTTACGTGCTTGAGTTTCTGGAGTAATTGCGCGCTCGTATTTACCATCAACAAGTGTTATGGATTCCCCAGCCACATTATAGGAAATATTTTTAGGGTCGGCCCTTGCGAGTGGATCACTCACCACCGGCTCCTTCTCCATATCTTTATCTGCCGTTGAAATTGAATACGAATAAAAAATAGCTCCTCCCACGACTACGGCAAGCACTGCGATACCACTAATAAAAATCGACTTTTTGTTCATGCAAAAAATTTAATACGTAAACTATACTTACTATAACGCAAAACAGTTTACGTTGTGACAATTCGCTCTACGAACTGATTGGGCTAGATAAATAATCAATTTCCTAAAGTGGCATACCCTCTTTTGACGTACTGTTTTCGAGAAGTATGGTTCGTCGTGAGGAGAGCAATTGTTCGGCCTCTTTATAATTAAGGCGTTGTGACTTCCACGAGC
>JAYTEB010000066.1:0-1936 GCA_043735605.1 Candidatus Lloydbacteria bacterium
CACATAAAGGACATTTAGCATGTCCTTTATGATGTCTTTTATAAATCATAAAGGACATGTGCATATGTGGAGCTGTATTTTAAGAATGAGAAACAAAAAAATGTTACAATGATGCGGTGATGAATGATAAATTTCTGAAACCCTACAACCCCGAAGAAACCGAAGGGCGTATTTACCAATCTTGGCTCGATTCGGACTTTTTTAATCCGGATACCTGCATCGATAAGGGGCTGACAAAAATTGATGCAGAGACTTTTTCAATAGCACTCCCCCCGCCCAACGTCACAGGCGTGCTCCACATGGGCCACGCGGCGATGATCGCCATCGAAGACACCATCGTCCGCCATGAGCGCATGCAAGGAAAGAGGACACTCTGGGTCCCTGGTACGGACCACGCGGCGATTGCCACGCAATCAAAAGTAGAAAAGATTCTCGAGAAGGAAGGCACGAACAAACAAAAATTGGGTCGCGACGCATTCATGTTGCGCGTGGAGCAATTTGCACAAGAGAGCCACGACACGATCGTGAACCAAGTAAAAAAGATGGGGGCTTCCATCGACTGGGGTCGTGAGGCGTTTACGCTCGACGAGGCACGTTCACTTGCGGTACGCACTGCATTTGTGCGCATGTATGATGACGGTCTCGTCTATCGCGGACATCGCATTGTAAACTGGGACACCAAGGGCCAGACGACCATTTCCGACGACGAGATCGTCTATAAGGAGGAGGCAACGAAGTTTTACTATTTTACATACGGACCCTTCACCATGGGGACCGCTCGCCCCGAGACGAAGTTTGGCGACAAGTACGTGGTGATGCATCCGGACGATGCGCGTTATGCCATGCACAAACACGGTGACACGTTTACACTGGAGTGGATCAACGGCCCCATTGTCGCCACGGTTATCAAAGACGCGTCCATCGACATGGAGTTTGGGACTGGGGTCATGACCATCACTCCGTGGCATTCACTTGCCGACTTTGAGATCGCAGAGCGACACAAGCTCGACAAAGAGCAGATCATCGACAAATACGGCAAGCTCCTACCCATCGCGGGAGAGTTTGCAGGGATAAAAATAGGACAGGCGCGTGAAGCTATTGTCGCAAAACTTGAAGCGAAAGGGCTCCTTGCAAAAGTGGAGCAAAACTACGTGCACCGTATCGCGACCGCAGAGCGTACTGGTGGGGTCATCGAGCCACAAATAATGCATCAGTGGTTTATCAATGTAAACAGGGAGTTCGTCATCCCCCACTCCGAAATCCAAAACATAAAAAGTGGGAGCACGACGACCCTCAAGGAGATCATGCGCCAGTCAGTACTCGGGGGTGGGGTCGAGATCCTCCCTCCGCGTTTTGAAAAAACATACTTTCAGTGGGTCGACAACCTTCGCGACTGGTGCATCTCTCGCCAGATCTGGTATGGGCATCGGATACCCGTTTGGTATAAAGGCAATGAGACACGCGTAGGGATAGAGGCTCCAAAAGAAGAGGGATGGATACAGGACGAAGACACCCTCGATACGTGGTTCTCTTCTGGGCTGTGGACCTTCTCCGCTCTGGGGTGGCCGAATACGGATGCAAAAGACCTAAAGGACTACCATCCGACAAACCTGCTTGAAACAGGGTACGACATTCTCTTCTTCTGGGTGGCGCGCATGGTGCTCATGTCGGGATATCATCTCGGCACTGTTCCCTTCCGCACCGTTTACCTTCACGGGCTCGTGCGAGACGAAAAAGGCAAGAAGATGAGCAAGTCGCTCGGCAACGCCATCGACCCACTCGATATGATAGAAAAATACGGCGCAGACGCAACACGCCTCTCCCTCATCATTGGCGCAGGCCCAGGGTCCGACATGAGCCTCTCAGAAGACAAGGTGAAGGGTTATAAAAAATTCACCAACAAGATCTGGAACATCGCACGCTTCGTGCTCGGAAA
>JAYTEB010000067.1:0-1931 GCA_043735605.1 Candidatus Lloydbacteria bacterium
GCTTTGAAGCGTTTCGCGCTCCACAATGCTGAAATGCTGATAATTCATATACTCCTTATGTTACAGGAGTGTTGCACTTACTTGTTGAACCTAGACATGGAAACGAGGAAGTTTCCCTAGATGACGTGCGCGACGCTCTCAATGGTCGTAATTCCTTGTAGTACTTTTTCTATCGCATCTTGTTTTAGTGTTTTGAGGCCTCGCTCCTCGACGTATTTCTGAAGGTCTGCCATCGATGCGCGGTCGATGATCATTGCACGCAGGGTGGAGTCAAAATCAAGCACCTCGAAAATCCCCGTTCTCCCAATGTAGCCCGTACCAGAGCATTTCTCGCACCCAGCACCCTTGGTGAACTGGTGAGCTCCCGCGTCAAATTCAAGATATTTCAGATACTCTGCTGAGGGAGTATAGGGGATAATGCAGTTGCGGCAGATCTTTTTGACGAGCCTTGTGGAGATGACTCCGTTTAGCGCGTAGGCAATCAGGCTGCGCTCGATGTTCATGTCGATGAGGCGCGCGACGGTGCCGATGTTGGTGTTGGAGTGAATGGTGGAGAAGATGATGCGCCCAATGAGTGCAGCACGCACGGCATGCTCGGCAGTTTCTTGGTCGCGGATCTCGCCTATCATGATGGTGTCTGGGTCTTGGCGGAGGATAGACTTCATGCCCAGAGCAAAGGTCATGCCGCGCTCTGGCTGCATTTGAATTTGCCTAATGTTATCAAGGTGAAACTCCACAGGATCTTCGAGGGTAATAATATTCTTTTCTGTACCCATTGTTTCACGGAGGATGGAGTAGAGCGCGGTCGTTTTGCCTGCTCCAGATGGCCCCGTGATGAGTACCATGCCGTAGCTGTGCGAGAGGAGGCCGCGCACCTTCGTCAGCATTTCGACGTCCAGCCCGAGTTCGTCAATAGAGAAGAGTGCCTCAGCGCGGTTGAGTAGCCGGCAGACGGCAGCATCCCCGTTGATGGTGGGGAATACTGAGATACGCACGTCGAGAATCCTTTTTTCCTTTACCCCACCTTCCACTTCTGCAAGGGTGGCGTTTTGTTCTGGTTCAGATGCTTGCCCTGGGGAGAGTGCATTCGTGTCGAGCTCAAAGTGTCCATCTTGAGGTATTGGACTTGAGGCAATGTTGAGATTCGCGAGCACCTTTAAGCGGGTGAGTATTTGGTCGAGCTCGCGGATGGGAATGGTGCCTTGGTCAAATAGCGTGCCGTCGATACGAAATCGTATACGAATAGCAGTAGAGGTCGGCTCGATGTGTACGTCTGATGCACGGGCATCCATCGCGCGCACAAATATGAGCCGTACAAGCTCGATAGTATCCGTCGCCGTCCCTGTTTGTAGATTCATGTGTAGAGTAGGTTACCGTAACGCCTTATGTATTAAAGTATAGCAAGTACAGAGAGTGGGGACAATCGCTGGGGCACACATGCTATGGACTTCTGCCTTAAGGTGTGCTACCATGTATACATATTGGTTAACCTAAGCGATTATGGAAGGACAGCATCATTCCGGCTCAGTCGATCATTTCGCTCGACCATCCGAGTACAAAGAAGATTTTCTCTCTTATGAAACTTGCGGCCCAGTTCCACTCTCTCGAGAGAAAGCAACCGCTCTTGGCCACATGTTTAATGCGAAAGATTTTTTTGTGAGCGACCTCGCTCTCGTAGAAGATCAGGAGGCATTACGGAGCGCGTTTACTCACTTGAATGAGGCGGGTGATGACACTGCACAGAAAGCAGCACTGAAGCGCATCGAGAGTTTAGTGCGAGCGACTGTGGCTTAGTGTTTCTCTTTTTTGTGAAGCATATTTTATGTAAGGATAAATGAAATAAGCACAGCATACGTCAAAGTTCATCCACCAACGCAAGGCCGTGCCACGAAGGAAACCATACTTCGACTCTTTCAGTGGTTGAGTATAGT
>JAYTEB010000068.1:0-4609 GCA_043735605.1 Candidatus Lloydbacteria bacterium
CGAATAGTTGCAGACCATATACGCACAGCCGTTTTCCTTATAGGAGACGGTGTTCTTCCTTCCAATACAGACCAAGGATACATTCTCCGGAGACTTATTCGCCGCGCCACAAGATATGCTGACCTTTTAGGAAGAAATTATTCCTCATGGCGTCCGCTTGTAGAAATTATTGTTGAGAAATATAAAGATGCATACCCAAATCTCATAAATAATAGATTACATATTGAAGAAGTAATATACGCGGAGGAGAGCAAATTTCGTGAGACCCTATTGCGAGGAATGAAAGAGTTCGAAAAAGTTCAGAGGTTAGAACTTGAGCTTTTGAAAAAAGAAAATGGTGGACGAGAATTACTCTTGTCGGGGGAAGTGGCATTTTTACTTTTTTCTACATACGGCTTTCCTATTGAACTCACGCTTGAGGTCGCAAAAGAAAAGGGAATCACCGTTGACATGGTTGGATATGAAGTTGAGTTCAAAAAACATCAAGACCTTTCGCGTGCGGGGTCAGAACAGAAGTTTAAGGGAGGGCTCGCAGACCATTCGGAGGAGACGGTGCGGCTCCACACGGCACATCATTTGCTTCTTCGTGCGCTACAGATAGTGCTTGGAGACGACGTGCACCAACGGGGGTCCAACATCACGCAGGAGCGCTTGCGCATCGACTTTGCACATGGGCAAAAAATGACTGACGAAGAAAAGACTGAGGTAGAACGCATCGTCAATGAGCAAATTGTGCTCGACCTCCCTGTCCTCCGTACGGAAATGAGCCTCGCAGATGCAGAAAAGCTCGGTGCCGAACATGAGTTCGGAGCAAAGTACCCAGAGCGTGTATCCGTATACTCTGTGGGTCCAAAAGATGCGACGGTTGATAAACCTCAATATGATAAAAGATTTTCGATAGAGTTTTGTGGCGGCCCACACGTCACACACACGGGTGCGCTGTCGCACTTTAAAATACTCAAGGAGGAGGCAAGCAGTCAGGGGGTACGGCGGATTAAGGCAATACTCGAATAGAATGTTGTCACGTGGTATAATTTTGCTATGCCATTATTTCGAAAGAAACCAAAGGGTGGGCAGCACTTCATCATCGTCTTTGACATTGGCAGCGCCTCTATCGGTGGGGCATTTGCGAGCATCGACCCGTCTCGTCCACCAGAGATAATCTTCACCACGAGACGTGATATTCCTTTTCAAGAAAAACTAAACTTCGAGCGTTTTTTGAGCTCCATGATCAAGACTCTCGAAGAGATGTTTGTCTTGATGCAAAAGGCGGGCGGGGGAGTCACCGTCGACCACGCTTTTTGTGTCCTCGCCTCCCCATGGTACGCCTCACAAACACGGCTCGTACACTATAGTCAGCCTGCACCATTTTTGGTCACGGAGCATGGCCTCGAGAAGCTCATTCAAAAAGAAATTGCCCTCTTTCGTGACTCGAAGCTCTTTGCCCACTCAAAGGTAGGAAATACTCCACCCGACATAATGGAGTCAAAAAATATTCAAATCAAGTTGAATGGGTACGAGGTGAAGAACCCGTTTGGGAAAAAGGCATCAGTGCTTGATGTCGCGCTGTACATTAGTATGATCCCGACAAATATTCACCAATCCATCAACGAGTCCATTACGAAGTTCTGGAACCTCAAAAATGTGCACTTCTCTTCTTTTTCCTATACTGCATTCGACACAATCCGCGACATGTTTGTGGACGAGCCCTCCTTTTTGTTTGTAGATATTTCCGGAGAGGTGACGGATATCTCGCTCGTAAAAGATGGCGTGCTTCTCGAGTCTATTTCCTATCCTGCGGGAAAGAACATGCTCATCCGCTCCATCGCAAAAGAAATGCAAACCACGATCGCCCTCGCCTCCTCAGCGATGAGCCTCTATCTTGATGGTAAGTCGACCCACGAACACGGAAAGCAGATAGAACAAATCATCCGTGACGAAACAAAAGAGTGGCGTATTTTTTTCGAAGATGCACTCTCCCAGTTGGCAGTCGAATTTCCCATTCCTCGTGCGATATTTTATACTGCAGACGATGGTGTTTCACAGTGGTTTGAAGCTGCTATTCGTGAGGCAAACCCTGCGCGCTTCGGAGAAGAAGACGGGCAATTCTTAATACGCTCACTGGGCAACCAGTTCCTCGACCGCTTCGTAGAGGCCATCGAGCCGGACATCAGGGACCCATTCCTCGCAATAGAAACGATTTTTGCAAACAAGTTCGCTTCATTAGTAAAAAAATAAACACCTCGTATGGCAAAGTACCTCATTCAAGACATTATTCCCAAGGAGCGACATCGCAACACAGAGGGGGCGCGTCGTGTCGCAATAAAAACACCCCACGCACGCTCCCCGAAGCATGCGCTCCTTGCGCCTGAGGAAAATGAAGATGTGCTACATGCTGCCCACGCAAATGCACCACGCCATCATGCCGCCACATCCGACGCTCCTGAGCTCGAAAAAAATCCGCGTAGCATGCTTGCGAGCCTCGCGAGTGAGGACTCGCTTGTGGAAGCGCCCCTCGCAACAACAAAATATTTCAACGAGCAAACACCAAGTAGTTTTGATGTAAGCACGACGCAAAGAATGAACGGAGGACATGCATTTGCTGGTGTACGTGAGGGTAGTGGGTCATTTTTTAAAAATTGGACACCATGGCTTCTCGGGAGTGTCGTGCTCGGTGTCGCTACGGTGGTTATCCTCAACTTTCTCGGTGGTGCGGTGGTACGTGTTTCACCAAAAATAAATAGTACCCCAGTCGACCTAAAGATGAGTGCCTTGAAGAATCCCGCCGATGCAGAGTTGGCATTTTCTGTTATGAGGGTAGCACTTGAGGAGACGAGCGAGGTCCCCGCCACAGGCGAGAAGGCCCTAACCGCAAAGGCAAAAGGGCAAATTATTATTTACAATAGACAGACAACCGTGCAGCGGTTGATCAAAAACACGCGCTTTCAAAGTCCTCTAGGTAAGATCTACCGCATCGCTGACTCTGTAGACATACCCAAAGCAAAAACTCCATCAGGGACTTCGGGGAAAGTGGTGCCAGGGTCGATAGAGGCAACTATTTACGCAGATGAAGCTGGCCCAGATTACAATTCTGAAGCAACAGACTTCACTGTGCCAGGACTAAAGGGGTCTCCGGTTTTCGAAAAAGTATATGCGCGCGGAAAAGGCCCAATCACCGGAGGTGCGTCAGGGACCATCAAGTCAGTCTCGGATCTGGATATGAAAAATGCTGGCGAGGCATTGCGCATACAACTAGAAACAAAGCTGCGAGCAAAAGCGCGCGGCGACCTCGCGCTGAGCCAAATCAGCTTTGACGAGGGGATTGTTGTGGAGCTCAAGCAGCCCACATTGTCGAAAGCTGCTGCATCGAGTGCGGATAGGGCTGTGGTTTCGCTCTCCGGAGTGCTTTCTATGGTCACTTTTGACCGACAGGCGCTCACTGCGGCGATCGTGAAAAATTCGGTTCAGTCGTATCGGGGTGAGGTTGTAACCATCCCCAATATTGAAAGTCTTGATTTTCGCATTTTAGGGCCAGCGACGCCACTGCTTTGGGATGCAGAAAAACTCGACTTTTCCCTCAAGGGAGTCCCTAATTTAGTCTGGTCTATTAACGAGTCAGACATCAAGAAGGCGTTATTCGGCGCGCCAAAACAAAGCTTTAATGCCATCATGGCACAATTTCCCACAATTGAGCTTGCTCGTGCAACCATTTCCCCTGCATGGAAGCGCTCATTTCCAAAAAATGAAGCAGATATTACCATTCAGGTAGATTCGCCCAGTACTGAATAAGTAATAAATTACTTCGCAATGTCAATGCTCTCCCCAAAAAGCACCCAATCCACAAGTTTTACCAAAAACCGCTTGACCGCCTTCCGTGCGTCTGCTAGTATCTGGACACCCATTTGACATGAGTGATGACAAGCAAACAGAGCCCCTCATAAGCGGCACAATCACCGAGGCGCTCCCAAACACAATGTTTCGCGTCACGACAGACGGTGGACAAGAAATACTTGCCTATCTTTCTGGAAAAATGCGTATTCATCGTATCAAGGTGCTTGTCGGAGATAAGGTGTCATTGGAGGATAATCCGTACGGAGGAAAGTTGAGAATTATCAAACGAATGTAATCGGGTTATATTATGAACTCGCCCTCGTATGGCTATTGTGCCGTATCGAGTCTTGTTTTTTTATCATACATACTATGCGCGTAAAAGCTTCGGTCAAAAAAATCTGTGTGAAATGTAAATCCGTCAAGAGACACGGAGACCTTTACGTTATTTGTGCGAATCCGAGACATAAACAGAAACAGGGTTAATTTTTTATCATTATGCGTATCCTTGGTATTACCGTTCCAGAAAATAAGCAGTTGTGGGTAGGGCTCACGGTCTTTTACGGGATCGGCTTTTCGAAAGCAAAAAAAATATTGGCCGAAGCGGGAGTTCCTGAAACAAAAAAACCGGGAGAAATATCAGCTGACGATGAAGCGAAGATTCGTAAGTTGATCGAAGGCACAAAGATAGAGGGTGACCTCAAGCGCGAAAAAGCATCCAATATTAAGAGACTCAAGGACATCAAGTCCTACCGCGGAATGAGGCATGCACGAGGATTGC
>JAYTEB010000069.1:0-1923 GCA_043735605.1 Candidatus Lloydbacteria bacterium
GACGTTATGGTGATGCGTGCTGGGGAATAGCTCGTTGACGCTGGGGCGCCTAAAAGCTGTCCGCGAATATTTGCATCAGGGTTTGGTCTCCTGAATGAAACATCTAGTACATTTGTGGAGGCAAACCCCGGCAACCCCGTGACAGTGGCAGGGCAGGCTAGGGCCGTGGTACCACTGTGCGCACCACAAAGGAGTGTGATGCGGTACCCCTGTAGTAGCTCTACGGTTTGCTCAATGCTGTCTGTGGTGCTCGTATATACGCCGTCGTTATTGACGTCAGCAAAGTAAATAAACTGATCGGGTTGTGCGAGTTCAAAGTGTAGCCCATACCCAGAGGTGAATGAGCCGGTAGAGGAGCGGCGCACGCTCATGGCTGAGATCTGTGCGTCACGCACCCACTGCCCCACCTGATGTGCGAGCGTGTCCAGATTAAGGCGATTTGATAAAACATTCTGATTCACCAGAATGGTGCCCGTCAGGGTCACAAAAATGCCGATAGATATCATCACCTCAATAAGTGAAAAGCCTCGGTGGGCGGGGCCACGCAAATTGAACCCTACGTGCACCTCTTCATTTTTTGAGTGATGAAAATACTGCATATATTACAAAGTCCATGCCAATACATTAAAACCGCAAAGGTATACCACGAGTGTCGCGAGCACCAAAAATGGAGCGAAAGGAATCTCGCTCTTCATGTTAAATCGCTTGTGGGGCATGAGCAACAAAAATAGGCTCGGGAAAAAGGCAATCCAAAAAGAAAAGATTATCGCCGTCACCCCCGAAGAAAAGCCGAGAAACCACGCCAAGCCAGAGACGAGCTTCGCGTCGCCGAGACCCATGGCGCGGCCACCAGAGAAAAACCAAAGCGCCGCAAAAGGAAGTGCAAGTAGCGGCCCCGCTGCGATATCTAGCCAAGTAGGCAGCACCCCAGAATCGAGGAGTGGCAAAGTAGGAGGGGTATGGATGCCAAGATAGTACCTAAGGGCAAGCGCTGCCAGCGCAAATACTGCTAGTAGGAGCGAAAAGCTGTCGGGGATTATTTTGTGCCGCAAGTCATACACCGTGATCGCGAGCAGAATTGTCCAAATACTCGCGTCGAGCAGCACGAGCAATGTGTCGAATATTGTTGCAGTAAAGGGGTTAAAGTCGTGGACAAGGAGTACCGCCACGTAGAGCACGCCGAGGAGTGCCTCGACGATGGGGTACTGCAATGAAATTTTCACCCCGCAGAATGCACACCTCCCCTTTTGCCACAGATAGGAGAAGAGCGGGATGAGCATTTTCGCCTTGAGTGGCTTGGCACAGGAGAGGCACTTGGAGCGGCCGCCGATGGTCGCCCCGCTGCGTGCGCGAAAAATGAGGACATTGATAAAACTCCCGATAGTCACACCAAGGACAAATACGAGTAAAATCACAAGCAACACATAGTCATCCATAGAAAAATTATAACATGGGCATTACGCTCGAGCGAGCGCCGTGGTGGGGGATATCAGCGTAGGAATGAAGCGACTATGGGGTGACGCTGTAGCATGCTTCGTTGAGACCGTTTGTGGCAGCGAGGGCAGTGCCGTCGCAATTCGTATCACCGAGGCCGCGAAATGCAGTGGTGATGACGGTATCACCAGCGTCGTTCTCTAATACGATGTTGTCCAAACGCTCCATTGTGGCTCCGAGTACATATGTCGGGCAGCCGCCGAGGGTCGGGCAGTCTGTGATGGGGTCGAGTAACCCTTCGTAGAGATACTGCGTCGAAGCAGCTCGTGTCGCAGAAAGTGGATCTGTGGGCATAGTCGGGATATGCACAGGCACCAAGGAGGCATTCACTGTTGCCCCCGTCAGCTGGTTGGCATTGGCCACACCGTCATTCTCGGGGTATGACTGCAGGGAGTCAAAATAGAGCACAAGGGCGGTTTTTATACTTTT
>JAYTEB010000070.1:0-1910 GCA_043735605.1 Candidatus Lloydbacteria bacterium
CAAAGAAAAACCGCCAGAGGGATGGCGGGGCTCATTCTTCACCCATGTATTTGGGTGGGATGACGAATACGTGGTAATGGCTGTTTTCTCGGATGAAAAATATCTTCCGTGCACGCTGGTCAAAGATGAGGCGCTGCTCAAGCCAAACACGCTCTTTCGTCCCTACGTGTTTCAGCCCTAAATCAATTCCGGACGCACTCGTGTGTGAGGAGCAGAGAAAATCATAACGACAGTCTGCGGGTGACTTCCCTCGCCGCACAAGCGTCGCCTGATCTTCGTGTGACCGAATCATCGAGGTAATGCGTAGTGAGGGGGGTGACTCCCCGCTTCCATGTTTCAGAAAATGCTGGTGCATATCCTCTCCGAGTGCGTGCACGTAGTCTCGTACCCACTCTCTGGCAAATCGCCGGTCGGGAGGCACCTCATTCTCGACGACATCCACATGTGGCGAGGCCACGTCCACCAAGCGAGTGCCCGCGTCGCCTTTTATGTCCTGAAGGTCACGAAACCCCTTGAGGCCAAACGCACGAACGAGACATACTTCGTGCCCATGGTGCACGGGCGAGCCGCGCCACGCCTGAAGGAATGATCTGAGGCTCGCATTCTCACGAGTGGCCTGTGTACGAAAGACAAATTCCACCACGTCGTTCGTCGGGCTCGCGGGCGTAGAGAGCTTCATGCACTCCGTGAATGCTTCACGCATCGCGGACTGCTTCCTACTCAGAGGGGGCTTCGCCTCCTCGGGAGCAGCCGACTCATTTACTATAGGTGTGACGCGCTCGGGAGTTTTTTTTGTTGGCGTTGTCTTCTTGGCCTTTGGGGCATTCCTTTTTTTACACCCCGCGAGTGCAGGATTCTTCTGACAATGCGTCTGGCTTGCGCTCGTTGCCTTAGGCTCCGTCGCACGCGCATTCGCCCCACCAAAGAGGAGCGCGAATGACAGCATGCAAACATGCAATGCGTATTTCATTTCGCACTCCTTTCAAAAATACATCTATCCTCACGCTAGCATGCCCCCTCGTTTCTGCAAGGAAAACATCAAAATCCCCACAAAATGTGGGGATACAAATCATGCTTCAGATTTTTTCTTCATTGCATGGCATTCAGAACAATCTTTACTGTGTTCCTCCATAAATTCATACTTAAGTCGTTCATGCAGACTCGGACGCATTTCCAAATTCAACGTACCAAGTTCCACTAACTGCTCCACGTCATCGTTGGTCATGGGGACTATCGAACCCAGATTATCAAACTGGTCCGCCCAAATCTTCCTGAGGGCGCGATACGCCTCGTCGTCTGAAATGGTCGAATCCGCTATCATTTTGTGCAAATCATCGAAGTTCATTGCTTATTCCTTAAAAAACAAGACTGCCTCATAACTAGCATGTTTTATAGAAAAAATCAAGCTTCATTGCATCGACGGGGTCACTGTCAGTGCGAGGGGTTACCAGAACCTTAGTCGAGTCATGAAGATCAATGATTGGTTGCTCACTATGCGTCACCCGACTTCGACATTAAATACAACTGGGTAAGCATTACAACGGCCACTTGGTCGTTGTTTTTTATCATTCAGCATGATAATGGAAATGGCTTTTTACTACTTCCGTCGACGCACCTCGAGCGCGTATTTATGTTGGAGAATTTTCCTGACCAAGAAGTGGCAAATCTCCAGCAAATTCCGCGCAAGCGATATAGAGCTTCTGTGTAATACAAAATCCCCTTTCGTTTGCAACAGCTAGCGCTAGGCACCTATGCAGTCCTTCAATGATAGTTATCCTCTCACCCACCCTCAATCCAATTATTGTTGAATTATGGCTTAATGGTAAAAAGTGATGCTATTTTAGGATATAGTGGCTCTATATAAACGTAGTTTTAATAAACAAGGTCATGATTTCAAAAAAAATGCTCGT
>JAYTEB010000071.1:0-4574 GCA_043735605.1 Candidatus Lloydbacteria bacterium
TATCCGAATAAACCTCAAAAGGTCTTGCGCTGTGGTTCCCATAAGAATGGGTTCCCTCGGCCACAGCTCACACTATGCGAACCCTCCGTGTGCGTGTGATTGTATTTGAAGTGGGGTATATCTGCAAGTCTCTAGGGCGGGAGCTTTCGCCGAGCACAAATCACCGCTGTGTTATGCTATGATTATTTTATGGACGCCATCCTCAGTATATTCGCTTCTTCGGCCATCTGGCTCTTTGTCTGTGCACTGATTTTTACCACACTCGCCTTCTTTTTCCCCAACAATAGAGAGCAAAAATTCTTCAGAAAATCGCTTGGGGTGGACACTATCTACTGGTTTCTCCAGCCGCTGTACGGCATATTTTTGGGTTGGGTGCTCGCGGGGCTCGCGCTCACCTTCATTGACAGCAGGCAGAGCGCCGACATATTTCTCTCAAGAGGCCTCGGTGTATTCGCAGATTTCCCTATTTGGGCGCAAATGCTCGTAGTGCTCCTCATCTCCGACGTGCTCCAATACTTTATACATCGGCTTTTTCACGACAAGGCACTCTGGAAGATTCATGCGGTGCACCACAGTAGTGTCGACGTGGACTGGCTCTCTGCCACCCGCTTTCACCCGCTCAATTTATTCGTGTACACGCTCTCGACGGGCCTTCCTCTATTTGTGCTCGGGTTTGATCCGCTCGCGTACATACTCCTCGGCCCCGTCAACCTCGTCCTGAGCGCGCTGGTGCATGCGAACCTCAACTGGACATTTGGACCCTTGCGCTACCTCATGGCGAGCCCCGTATTCCACCGCTGGCACCACACCGCCACCAATGAGGGTGGGGAGAAAAACTTTGCACCGACCTTCCCATTTATCGACGTACTCTTTGGAACGTTTTATATGCCCAAAAGGGAGTTGCCAAAGCGCTTTGGTGTGAGCGAGCCTGTCCCCGTATCATTTGTAGGGCAGCTCTTCTATCCACTCAAAAAATAGCCCACAGAACAGAATAGCCCCCCAATACGGACTTCTTTGGTGCCACCCTTAATCCACAGTTTTCTTTGTTGTGTGATTGCCAAGGGGGGTAGCGCGATATATCATGAATACATAGTTACTTGGTCGTTTATATTTTATTCACCTATTATTAATATTACATTTTTGTATGAAAGATTATCTTAAAGCGGGAGTTGTGCTCGCAATAGCAGCACTCCCCACACTTGCATTTGCCCAGCAGCTTTTAAAAGTCAACAATCTCGTCGTTGCCATAAAGGGCATCGTCGACTTACTCATCCCACTCCTCCTCTCCCTCGCGATCGTCGCTTTCTTCTGGGGCTTGGTCAAGTATATCGCCAATGCAAGCGACGAGGCAGCAAAGGAGAGCGGAAAAACCCTCATGATTTGGGGTATGGTCGCTATTTTTGTCATGGTCGCACTCTGGGGAATCCTCGGATATGTCTCGCAGGCACTTGATATTTCAGGTACTATCACCACGGGTACGGCGCCCGCATTTGTCCCACCCACTCGATAGCCATCGGCTATTCGTCTCAGGTGAAGTAATAAAACCACCCCAATATCCTTGGGATGGTTTTATTTTACATAGGTGAGTGGTACAATATCTTCATGATTGACAGAATGTCTTATCTCGCAATAGCAGTCTCCCTCGCCTTATTTCTACCGAGCCGAGTCTTCGCCGCTGCACCCCCCATACCCCCTGCAGCAAAGACGTTTGTGGGCAAGATTTCCACACTCATCTTAAACCCCCTCATCGCACTCCTCTTTGGCATCGCCACGCTCTATTTTATCTACGGAGTCTTGCAATATATCTGGAACCCCGACAACGAAGAGGCGCGTACGACAGGCAAGCAAAGTATGATCTGGGGTATCGTTGGCATGTGTGTTATGGTCTCTGTGTTTGGTATTATGCGCTTGCTTATCAACTCTATTGGTGCCGACCCCACCCTCATGAATTATGTCTAAAAAAATGCGCTTCACTTCCTTAATCCCATTCGTATTGCTCGTTTCCCCGACGGTTGCCTTTGCTGATGCCCTCACCGTCGTTGATGGATTTATTACCATACTTGACTCCATCATCCCGCTCGCGGCCTCTATCGCGGTGATGATCTTTTTTTGGGGCATGGTAAAATTCATCAATCACGCAGGGGACGAAAAGGCCGTTGAAGAGGGGAAGCAGATAATAGCCTGGGGGCTCGTCGGACTATTTTGCATTTTCGCACTGTGGGCCATAGTGGGCTATATCCAAGAAACTTTGGATATTGGAGGCGGGGGAGGCACACAAATAGTCATACCCACGAAGCTCCCGTAGTACGAACCCCTCAATTGGTGAAATAAAAAAACGCCAAGGCCTCGGCCTTGGCGTCTCTGCAATCCATAAAAATACAAAAGAACTTTCTCTCTTCAACTTACCGCACGTCCTTCACTTTATTCAGGAAAAGTATCGTGGCAAGCGCGTCGCCCTTCTCCACTCGGTAGTCTTCTTTGTACATCATCAGGAGCATGTTGGTCCCCTGAGTGTTCCACTCTCCGCGGAAGTACCCTCCAATAGGGGAGCCGGCGCGCTCTGTGCGCCACGTACCCTCACACACATACGGCACGAGGTTGCTCACGAGGGCACACTTTCCACCACTCAAAGCTAGGTCGAGACTACCGTTTCCCTCACCGAATGCGAGAGTTACGTGCACCCCCTTCTCAGCCGTGATGAAGCTCTCGGGGGTGATCGTCACCTCTCTCCCGTGCCACATGCTTTGCGCAAGCGGCACTTGGGCATTGACGTAGTTGAACTGTGCCGTGAATTTCTCACGATTGAGCTCCGTCATGCTGGGGAGTACCACCGTCTTGGTATACACCCCATGTGCGTCACGCCCCATGGCCTTCACGACTGTCGGATGGTCCCACAGCATGTACCCCGCAATCCCAAGTAGTACAACAAGGAAAAGCGTACCCATACCCGAACCCGAGCTCGGCGTCACCACCTTTGTGGTGGTCACGTTTTTCCCCACGGTTGTTGCATCCGTTGTGCGCTTACCCCACAGCCACTTGATCAGCCAGATTCCTAGAATGTGGCCGATGACGAGCCCCCAAAAATAACGCGGCTCATTTGCCACCTCCCACGATGTCCAGCCCATTGGGTCCGACATGAATGGGGGAGGGCCATCAGCAGCCTTTCCTGGCGAAGCCGTACCATCTTCCACAGAGTTGGGTGCAAGGGCCTTCAATGCCTCCTCACGCTCTTTCTGTTTCCGTACGATGTATGGCGCGGCGTCGACCACCTTCATTTTTCCCGTCTCCGCATCTTTTACGGTGATCACGCGTTGGCCTTTTTCGGTGCGCACATGTTTCTCGAGCCATGCTGCGTGCATTTTGTCGATCTGCCGAATAGCCTCGCTTTGTTGAGTTGCCTCGACGCGCGACGCTTGATTGGCAGTGTGCTTCACCCACCATGGTCCGAGATTTTCCCGGAAAACGAGCACGGTAAGTGCCCCAACGACCAAGAGCGCGATCAGCGACTTCCATGCCCATTCATATACCTCGGGGTTCACTTTGACTTTCCCAGTCATGAGAAGGGCAACCATGAGCACGAGTGGTATGTGCAAGAGGAGCGCGAACGTCATGTACATGCCAAACGGCACGATGATGGTCGCGAGGATGTAGACGCCGATCCAGAAGAATACGACACCCGCATTGTTCACGAGGTCTTTGAACCCGTCCCGCACGAGCCAGACGTTTGCCTGGTCGCCCTCTTCGCCCGCACGTATCGCCGCGCCCACTCCTGCGAGGGGGACGGCGATCTTCGGTGTGAAGAGATAGAACATGCCCACCACAAAGGAGAGGAGCATGAGCATTGTTTGCATGCCCCGCCACTCCATCCACATGAAGAATGCATTGACCCCGATGATGCCCATCAGCGCAAACACCACACCCCACGCTTGTAGGTACACGTCCGTGGCATACTGAGTCCCACGTGTGTAGCTTGCCGCAAGTGGGCCCCGCCCAAAGAATGCGGCGAGGCCACCAAGGCCGAAACCCATTGATTTCCAAAAAGTCATTTTCTTGCTCCTAAAGAGACTTACTTCGTCGGCACATCAGCCGACTTTTCGGTCGATTGATATTCGGCCAACTTCGGTACAACTTGGTACCCGACCACGATGATTGTGCAGATCGCGACTATGAGTAACACAATTACGACCCCACTCGTCCCTTTTTCCACTCTCGGTGAGTTGGGGAATGCACCAGGGGTGATGGCGCGCATCATGCGCACATACCACCCCGCTTTGTCGTCTGGCCTCGGCTTCTTTGGGTCCGGCACTTCGATCTGTGCCATGAGTTGTCCGAGTCGCAGGACGACCTGCTCGAAGCTTGCATCGTCGGGAAAGCCAAGTGCTTTTCCGATTTTCTTGACGATATTTTTACCCGCTTCAATTGCAAGCATCCCACCTTTCCCTGGGGCCACGTTGAGGTTCTCGAGTACCTTCACTTGCTCAACGAGGTCCTTGCCTTTGATCGCACCAGCAACGTAGGTGAGAAAGACGACGCCGTTGTCGATGTCGCTCGGCACCTCTTTATCCGGATCGCCA
>JAYTEB010000072.1:0-1897 GCA_043735605.1 Candidatus Lloydbacteria bacterium
CTTTTGCAGTGCTTCACGTACTGACTTTCCTGCGTCAGATGATGGCGTACTACTCGCTGCCGTAACGGCACTTTGTACACTCGACTTTGCTAGGCCAACAGCGGTGGTCGCCTCAGCAATCTTCGTGCGCGCAACGCCGATATTCGCCTCTGCGGTAGCAGTGTTCACCCCCTTCTCCTTGAGTTTTGCAACTCGTGAGTCGAGGCGCAAAGCCATTGTGGTAAAGCGCTCTATTGCAGCCTCCATGCGTGCGATCATTTGTGTGCTTATACGCTTCAGTATTTCTCCACGGTGCTCTTGCTTGCGCTCTTCCATGCGCTCTTTCCGTTCACCATTCATCGGTGTGCCGCTCCCCATCATGCGGTCGTGCATCTCATCTCGCTTTTCCATTCGATTTTCCAGAATAGGAGGGAGTGGGCTTGTGCCACTTGCCATCATGCGCTTTCCCGTTGGAAGTCCGGATGCAGCATCGCGAGGAGAGACAACCCCACTCTTTGTGGGACTTTCACGAATAAGGAGTGGTTTTGGTGGTGCCACCATCCCAGCCCCACCTTTCCCTGGTGGCATTTGTGGATTTGACTCACCAAAAGAATATCCATCCGCAGTTGCGGGTGGTGCTGGTGGGGGAGTAATGGTCGCACTTGCACTTGCTCCTGAGCTCGCGCTCGTACCCCCACTCTCTGTCCCCGTGGTCGCCCCCGCAGCCGCTTCTTCTGCGCTGACAAGTACTGGGACGAGCATGAGCATACTCACGATACCCGCACTAATGATTGCTGTTGATTTCATGTAGAAAAATTAATAAATAACTATTATCGATGCTTTGAAAGCACTCAATATAGTATAGCAAAACCCGCATGACTTTGTGACATGCGGGCTGTGCAGAACTGCTATTCGCTATATCTTCGCTGGGTATTTGTTCTGGTATTGGGCTATAGACTTTTGTACGTCAATTTTTGCTGCGCTCGCGTCTCGCCACTCTCCCACCTCCACCTTCTTTTGCTGCAGGTCTTTGTAGACGGTGAAGAAGTGCTTGATCTCGTCGAGGATGTGCGGCTCCAAGTCGCTGAGGTCTTTCGTGTTCTTGAAGCGGGGATCTGCTGCGGGTACAGCGAGCACCTTCGCGTCACCTTCGCCACCGTCAATCATGTCGAGCACGCCGATGGGGCGTGCCTCCACAAGGCACCCAGGCACCAAGGGCTCGGCTCCGAGCACGAGCACATCGAGGGGGTCACCGTCGTCCCAGAGTGTCTGCGGCACGAAGCCGTAGTTTGCGGGGTAGTGCATTGGTGAGTAAAGCACGCGGTCGTACTTGATAAGCCCTGTGTCTTTATCGAGTTCATACTTTACCCGTGAAAGCATGGGAATCTCGATGATTACATTCAACCCATCCTTATCACCATACGGAATGTCATGCCATAAGTTCATAGAATAAAAATTATTGATTACTTCTCGTCCGCGTTGGTATTTTCTGTGACGACTTCCTTGTCTTCCGCAACCTCTTCTTCCGCCGTTACAGTTTCAGGATCCGGCTCACCTGCAGACTCGTCTGATGCAATAAACTCCGCCACCTCTTCTTCGGGGGTTGCGGCGAGGTCGGTGGATTTTGCCACTGGAGCTAAAGCCTCCCCATCATACGCCTCACCCTCAGTCGACTGAATGTCGATACGGAAACCGGTGAGCTTGGCACCGAGCCGCACATTTTGCCCTCCGCGACCTATAGCCAAAGAGAGCTGGTCGGGCATTACCTCGACGACTGCGCGGCGCTCCTCTTTGTTCACAATGACGCTACGAATTTTTGCAGGAGAGAGCGCGTCTGCAATAAACTTTTCGATATCGGGAGACCATGCGATGATGTCGATCTTCTCTCCCGCTAGCTCTGAAATAACCGTTGCCACGC
>JAYTEB010000073.1:0-1880 GCA_043735605.1 Candidatus Lloydbacteria bacterium
AGTGAGTGCGGCAGTGAGCATAAGTCCTATTTGTTGGTAGGAAAATCCGACGTGGTTATGCAAATAAAGCGGGGTATAAATAACCATCCATGCGTAAAAAAAGTGCATAAAGAAATTAGTGATGAGAATGTTCCCGATGTCCGGATGTGCCTTTGACTGTGCGCGCGTCATAAAGAGCGATGCATCGTCGTACTTGAGGTCTTGGAAGTTACTGAAATACCGCATCATGATAAAAATTGTGGGAAGCATGAGCACCGCAGCCACAAAGTAGACGGTTGAAAAACCTGATGCATCGATAATCTGCCCTGCGAACATTGGCGGCAAAAGCCATGCGATGGAACCGATCATCAGGAAAAGCCCACGAACGGCCCCAGTCGTGGCGTCCTTTGAATATCGCTCGAGAAACACGTCAACGTTAAAATACAGGATAGAAATTAGGGCAGCCTCGACAACAAAAAGTGGGATCACGAGCCACGCGGAACTAAATAGGGAAAGGGCAAAAAGGAGTATCGCATGGAGGATGAGCACCGAAATCGTCCACCGATAATTGCCTACTTTGCGTAAAATGCGCGGGGCATACAGTAGTGCGAAAAGGGTGATGAGTGAAGCCAGTGTGTAAATCGCACCGACAAAATGCTCAGGATCTTGCCAAACACTCATGGTATTCATCGAGGGCGTAGCAAGTACTCTATCCTTCAGGAAAGAAGAATCAATATAGATAGTGAGCGACACCTGCGCAGAGAAGAAGAACGTAACTGCGGAGAGTGCGATGAATGCAGCCTTTGCAGACAGTGGGGTATTGCTTTTGAGCAGTGACATAAACACAGTATAGCAAAAAGCCGAAGAAAATTCTTCGGCCCCTGCGTGATCTCGTGTGGCTTAGATGCCCAGTAAGACGGGGATGACCATCGGTTGCTTTTGCGTCATCTGAAAGAGGAATTTGCCTACTTCGTCGCGCACGTCCTCTTTGACGTATTCAAAGTTGACACTCTTCATGTCGCGACTACACGCATCTTCAACTGTTTTCTTTACGATCAATCGCGCCTGATTTAAAAGCTCTTGGGACTCGCGCACGTAGACGAAGCCACGCGCAACGATGTCGGGGGATTTCATGAGCTTTCCAGTGTGCATGTCGACGGTTGCCACAATGACGACGATACCATCTTCCGCGAGCATTTGTCGGTCACGCAACACCACCTCTTGAAGGTTGCCGATAGCGAATCCGTCTACCATGATGTCTTCTTTTGGAGCCGAGACTGCGAGTCTCACTATCTTCTCTCCTTTCTCGCGAATCTCCATGATGGAGCCGTTGTCGGCGATGATCGTGTTCTCCTTCGGTATACCCGTGGAGTGCGCTATCTCGACATGCGAGCGGAGCATGTAGTGGTATCCGTGGAGGGGAATAAAGAATTTTGGTTTTATGTGGGAAATGATCCACTTCGACTCCTCGCGGTAGCAGTGTCCCGATGAGTGCACGTCTGAAGTCTCGTAGTGCACGACATTTGCACCTTGGCGCGAAAGCATGTCTTTGAGCTTCTGTACGGCTCGCTCATTTCCAGGGACGACAGAGGAGGAGAAGAGTACCATGTCGCTCTCTACGATCTTGATGTGTTTATGTTTTTTCTGTGCGACACGCATAAGCACGGCGAAGGGGTCTCCCTGAGCACCTGTCACGAGCATCACGATGCGCTCGGGGGGGTAGTTGCCCATTTCTTCCATTGGGATGACGGTGCCTTTTTTGTATTCAAAGAGTTTTGCTTTTTGCGCAAGCTCAATGTTTGTTTTCATGCTGCGCCCGTCGATCACCACCTTGCGGTTGTGCTTGTCTGCGAACTCAATTATTTTAATAAGTCGCTCTAGAAGTGAGGAGAACGTGGCAA
>JAYTEB010000074.1:0-1876 GCA_043735605.1 Candidatus Lloydbacteria bacterium
TCCATACTACAATACCAAGCGACTACATTTGGGGATTTCGCTCCAATCGCCAATACAATTAATTACAAAGTGATTCCAAGCTATTGATTAGAATACGTAGCGCTGCAACGGGAGCACCCAGAGCTTCTTTTATTACTCGCTCGTTACGCCGTCAAATTCCTCGTCATGGAGCACCGCCTCCCGCTTCGTGGCGCGTACGATGCCGTCTTTGTGGTGTGGAGGTGAGTAGAGGGTATACATCTTAAGATCAACGAGACCGATATTGATGACGTTGTGTTTTGCGCCCGCCGGAATAATGACTGAGATGCCCTCCCCCACAGCGTGCTCTGTGTTGTCAATGTGCACCTTTCCCATTCCCGATTCAAAGCGAAAGAACTGGTCATTCTCGGTGTGTGTCTCGAGTCCGATCTCTTCCCCGGGCAGCAGGCTCATCAACACGAGCTGGGAGTTTTTTCCCGTATAGAGTACTCTGCGAAAATGCGCATTTTCTTTTGTCTCTTGCGCGATATTTGTACGATAGCCTTTCATGGAATAAATATTATGTAGTTAATCTGCCACAACAACCGTCCGGCGTATTGTGTCAAAAAGACCAACGAGCACCTTTTTATCAAACTCGCGAATGGTTTCTCGGGGATAATTTTCTATAACCCCATAATGAATAAAATACCGTATCGCGACACACGGGCTGGTGCCGGAAATTGCATACACCATCTCTTCATACCTATTCCCTGCTGCTGCACCAGTCGAAGATGCAATAGTGTACGCCACCTCGCCTTCAATTATTTTTTCGGGTCGTAGAGGTTGATCAAAAAATGCTCCCGCATTGCACTCTGACTCTCCTAACCCAGAAACCTTCTCTATGCTAATGTACGAATCTGCACTGAGGTTCGTGCCTGTTGCCATCGCCCGCGGAATAGTCAGCTTAACTCCGCGAATATTTCTCTCGGGACTCTGCAGCTTGTAGCTGTACGTGTCGTCAGGAGTAAAGGCGGCTGGGTAGCGCACCGTAATCCCCATTGTGCTACTCGCATAGGTAACGAGCGTTGGCGTAGGTGTGGGCGCACTCACCACGGGGGCGGGCACAAGGGCAGGCTGCACTCGAGGTGTGGCAAGGAAGAGAAGGAAGCTCAATATAGACAGAGCGAGAAAGGCCGTCACCCAGATGCGCAAATGAGTATTCATGTACTAAGAATACACACATGTCATGAATTACGCATGAGCATCACCCACCCGATGCCCACGGATCACGCCCGCCTGAAGCGACTTGGTCTGTCCTTGCTCGTCGAAACAGATAACGAAGAATGCATGGGGTCGAACACTCGCACACACAATACTTAGCAAAAGGAAGAGTGAGGAGCGGGGTGGGCGTGGCAATTTAGTATGCGATAACCGTCGCAAAGAGTTCCGGTCTATCATGGTCGTGGAAGTCATATACTCCCACCCTTCGTATTTTCACACGATATGCCTCACCGCGACCAAATGCACCGGACGCGAAATTTTCTTCGACGTGTTCGTGTGCTTTGCCATTCTCGCTTCCACCACCTAATCCAATGTTATAGGTCGCATCGCCCTCTCCAGAGAATTCGACGTACTCTCCGACGGGAAAGGATAGCGCGTCGGGATACGCCTTATCTGCCCCTAGACTTACCACGTGCACGGGAATGCGCACTCCCTCCTCAATTACGTACTTCCTGTTATTCATGTCGGGGTAAGTCCATATTGCTAGGCAAAGAAGCAGCGCGAATCCGATCGTAAGAACAATGGGCACGAGCCACGAGGGTAGTCGACTCAATCTTTTTGTTATTTTTTTTACACACATAGATTTATTTGATTACTCTACTACAACGACCGCTTTCATATACGGATGGGGCTCACA
>JAYTEB010000075.1:0-4493 GCA_043735605.1 Candidatus Lloydbacteria bacterium
GGCTTCATTGCTATCCCGAATCCTTATTTCCCCGACAAAGAAACACGATTCAACGACTGGAAGGTGCACGGCTTACTCGACATGCAGACGGCGATCGCACAGTCTTCAAATGTATATTTTTACGAAATCGCAGGGGGCTATAAGGGCCAAAAAGGACTTGGTATAAAAAACGTCGAGAAGTATGCACGTCTATTTGGCTACGGGTCGACGACAGGCATCGACCTATATGGCGAAGCTCATGGGACGATACCGAATCCTGAGTGGAAAGAAAGAAAATTTCCCGAGGACCCCACGTGGCGTATTGGCGACACATACTTTACTGGTATCGGGCAGTACGGCATGCAGGCGACGCTGCTTCAGGCACTCAAAGAAGCATCGGTTATTGCCTCGAAAGGTCTTGATGTGACGCCCCACCTTGCTATTGGCCTCGCAACTACGACTCCGTCCCGTATTCCTATTCCTGAAAACTACTTTACGGTCATTCATGAGGGCATGCGCGAGGGTGTGGTGTCGGGAACCGCAAAGCTACTCCATTTCCCGTACGTCAAAGTTGCGGCAAAGACAGGAACGGCCGAGCTCGGAGTTTCGAAAGCACGCGTGAACTCTTGGGTGATTGGATTTTTCCCCTACGATAATCCCAAATATGCATTCGCTATTGTGATGGACAGGGGAGTGAAGGGGAACACGACGAACGCAAGTTTCGTCGCCTCCAAACTCTTTCCTTGGCTTGCGGCGAATGCGCCAGAGTATATAGGGCGTGACACACCCATCATATTTGACGCTCCACCCACGAGCGTCGTTTCGACCACAAGTACGACGACGGCGTATTAAACGTATACATAGCAACATTAAATATCTATTGTGTAAAGTGTGTTTTCATGGTATAATTCCCACAGCAGTTATTTGACTGTTTGAAAATTTTAACCAATTGGAGGTTTGAATGACGACTTACTCCGAACTTTGTGCTCGGGCGGCTCAGCTCTTCTCGGAAGCCAAACAAATTCGCTCCAAGGAAGATTACTTGGGATTTTGGAATCACGCTCTGCAGATTGGCACCGAGCTCACGCTCGGCACCTTTGTGCAAAAGCCACGGTTCAACAAGCGGGACTTCGACAAGGCAACGTGGCCCTTGGTCACAAAGCTGTTCAAGCCATTTTTGGGGGTGGGCTGCGTCGAGCCGCACTATGAAGGGAAGAGTCTCGTGGCGTACGTGCTTGTGCCCCCGAAGTTCAAGCCAGACGTGCTTGAGCAGCTCACCAAGAGGTTGGCCGGGGCGGGTTGCAAAAAAACGAATGTACTCCCGATGCCCGCGTCGACCAAGCGCATCCCCCCTGAGATACGCTTGGTGCACACAAAGCCCTTGCGTAAAAAAGTCGAGCCGTCGGTCGCCGTCATCGTGGATTTGGCGAATATCACCAACTACGAAGATGAGCATGGTCGGCGCGTACTTGCTCCAGAGCGGATGAATTGGGCGGCGCTATTGAAACACCTTGCAATGTGGGATGGAAAGTCGCTTCCTGTGGACCGAGCGGTGTTATGTGTCTCGAAGTCTTACTACTCTGAGCACTATGCGGCACTTCAGACAGCAGAGCGACACGGCTTCACGGTTACGAAAATGTTCGGCGACAAAGAGGCCGACCCCGTGGTGATGAGTGAGATAGTGAAGGTGGTACTCGACCACTTAAACGTGCGTTATGCCGACCGCATACCGACGCTCGTGCTCGCATCGGGGGACAAAGACTTCGTCCCAATGGTCGACACACTGCGGCCTATCGTGGCACACGAGGGGCTGAAGTTGCAGCTGCGGATCGCTACGTGGAGGCACTCCTGCTCTCCGGAGCTCTATCGTGCGTCGACCGAAGCGTTGTTTATCGACGACATTCTGTCTTCGATCGACTCCATTGGTGCGAAGACTCGCGTGATGCGCACTGTTTTGCGTGTTGCGTAAGTCGCTTCATTGACTCTCTATTAGACGGCGGGGTAACCCGCCGTTTTTTTATTACCCGATGGCCAGGATTGCCGAAGAAGCTTGCCCGTGCTATATTGGGGCTCTTATGGACACACAAAAAGAATATCTCAGCCGCGAAAAACATGACGAGCTTAACGAGGAACTTGAGTTTTTGACCCATGTACGCCGCAAGGAAATAGCCGAGGCGCTCGAAGCCGCAAAGGCGCTCGGTGATCTTTCGGAAAATGCCGAGTATCACTCCGCGCGTGAGGCGCAAGCGGGCGTAGAAGAGCGCATCTCTGTGCTCGAGGAGATCCTCAAGAACGCGATTATTGTGGGTAGCAAGCACAAGACCGACGCAGTGGGCATAGGCTCTGTGGTTACGCTCAAGCGTGGCCGCGACACAAAGACGTACACGATCGTCGGCTCCGAAGAGTCCGACATTTCTGTCGGAAAGATTTCAAACAAATCTCCACTCGGAGAGTCAATGATGGGAAGAAAGAAGGGTGAAGACTTTATGTGTGTTACTCCACGAGGCGAAGAGAAGTGCCAAATCGTCGAAATAAAATAGTAGAACAAAAATAAATGACGAACTTCTTTGTTGCGTGGCCCCCGCGACTCGGTCAACATATAAGAATATGCCTTCCTCGTCGCTTTCCCCGCGCCTCGAATTTCATTCATTTATTTATGTTCTATAGTACAATCAGGATATGGCAGGTATAGAGGAAATTAGGACAGAGCGACTAAAGAAGCTTTCTCTTTTAGAGGAAGCGGGGCATGCCCCCTATCCCAATAAGATTCCTCGCGATTATACACTTGACGCAGTGCGTGCAAATTTTGCAGCACGTGAGGCTGAGAAAATAGATATTGCTCTCGCTGGCCGCGTGGTGGCAGTGCGTGGGCAGGGGGCGATACAGTTTGTCGTGCTTCATGACGGCACAGGGAAATTCCAAGCAGTCTTTAAGAAGGATACGATTGGGGAAACGGCGATGGAGTTTTTCGGCTCTATCATCGATGTGGGAGACTTTATCTCGGTCACGGGTGAGCTCTTCACCACGCAGCGTGGGGAAGAGAGTATCTTGGTGAAAAGCTGGGTTATGGGGGCGAAGTCCCTCCTACCACTCCCGGAGAAATTTCATGGCCTTGAAGACGAGGACGTGAAGCTCCGCAAGCGCTACCTCGACATCATGCAGGACGACGAGCTCCGTGAGCTTTTTGTTAAAAAATCAAAATTTTGGAATGCTATTCGGTCGTTTATGCTTACTGAGGGTTTCCTCGAAGTAGAAACACCAGTCCTCGAAAATACTACCGGGGGTGCAGATGCAAAGCCATTTAAGACACACCATAATGCGCTCGATCTCGATGTGTATCTACGCATTTCCTGCGGGGAGCTTTGGCAGAAGCGGCTCATGGTCGCGGGGTACAATAAAGTATTTGAAATTGGGCGCATTTTTCGCAACGAAGGTATCAGCCCCGAGCACGCACAAGACTATACCCAGCTCGAATTTTACTGGGCCTATGCCAACTACGAAGACGGCATGGTGCTCGTGGAGCGCATGTACAAACACGTCGCGATGGAGGCTTTTGGCACCCTCACATTCACCATTCACGGGCACGATGTCGACCTCGCAAAGCCATGGGAGCGCTATGATTACTGTGAGACTATTAAAAAAATGACAGGGGTAGATGTGCGCTCAGCATCCACGGGCATTAATGTAGAAATTTCTGAAAAATTAAAATCTTTAGCAGTTGAACATAATCCCTCTGATGGTTTTCCTCGACTCGTTGATACCCTTTGGAAGTATTGCCGAAAGCAACTTTCAGGACCGGGTTTTCTTGTGAATGTTCCCGTATTTATGTCTCCACTCGCAAAGCGAAACCCCAAAGACCCCACGAGCGTTGAGCAGTTCCAGCCCATCATCGCAGGGAGTGAAGTGGGCAAGGGGTATAGCGAGTTGAACGACCCCATCGACCAGCGTGCACGCTTCCAAACCCAGCAGGATATGCGCGATGCAGGCGACGACGAGGCGCAAATGTTCGACCACGAATTCGTCGAAGCACTCGAGCACGGCATGCCCCCCACCTGTGGCTTCGGCGTCTCCGAGCGCTTCTTCGCCTTTCTCGTCAACCGCCCCATCCGCGAAGCACAACTGTTTCCATTAATGAGGCCCAAATAAAAAAGTCAGACTAAGTTCGCTCTTTAGCCTTGGAAGGTACGGCCCTGAAGAAGTAGTCTCATCTTTTTATAATTACTTTACACACTATAAAAATGCGTAGTATGGATTTCGGACAATACACAGGAGTAGGATGTGAGCCAAAATACAGAAAGTAAAACTAACTCGGGTGAGTGCCCCAAAGACTGCTGCAGGGCGGCGGTTGATAAATATAAAGAAGGGGAGCAGAAGGCACGCTCGGCTCGCGAGCGTCGGAAGTCGACAATCTTTTTGGAGATAATACCCAAAACGCCGGCTTTTCTGCCGGTATTTTTGTACTCATTTTTTCTCCTTCTTTGGTGCAATTGTCGACTCCAAAAAGATTGCATCGA
>JAYTEB010000076.1:0-4488 GCA_043735605.1 Candidatus Lloydbacteria bacterium
GACTTCCAATACTCATCCTCCGTATCTCCCCACTGTGAAAAAAATGGGATATTATTCATAGCGTTTTTAGCGTACTTCAAAACCTGCCTCGCTGCATGCCTTGGTGACTTTTTCCATCACTGCATTTACCTCATCATCGGTAAGGGTGCGCTCGAAGGATTGGAAGACAAGACGGTACCCATACGAGATGCGCTCCTCCCCTTCTTTGTGAAACTTGTCGAATTGTGAAAAACGCACCACCAAATCCCCCGCATCTTTCTTGATGGTCGCTTCAATCTCATTCTCCGCAATGCCGACGGGTACAAACATCGCAATATCACGCACTATAAATGGATAGGTGGAGAGCGTTTGATAGCGCACTGGCTTCTCCTGTGCCACAAGAGACACATATTCTGTAGGTTCGGGTGAATCCACAATGAGTGCGTCAAAATTAATTTCAATGACTTCATTTTTTTCATAGGCAAAATCGCAAAGAAGTTTTTGTAGTTCTGAAATTACTCCCTCCAATTCCTCATTGAGTACGCGCAATCGCTTTTTGTTTGAAGAGTACACGCCAAGAGCCAGCGACAATGTTTCTCCGTGAGCGGTAAAAATGTTTCCGAATTCAAATATTCTTACATCTGCGATACCAATGAGTGGTGCATTAAAGAAGTTTGCCTCTAGTGCACGAGTAATTCCTGAAACAAGCGAGGAGCGCATGAATGGTCTGTCCATCCCGACTGGGTTTTGTACCTCTATTTCCCCCTCACCCTTCACGGCAAATGAATACGTCACCACCTCAGAGTACCCACGCTCCACTAAAAACTTGCGTACGTTGTTCGCATAATGAAGACGCTTGTGGGGTACACCCACGCGCCCCAGCTTAGGCAATGCGGGGGTGATGTTGTTATAGCCATAGAGCCTGCCTATTTCCTCGATGAGGTCGTGGGTATGGCGAAGGTCAAGACGCTCGTGTGGGATGCGTACTACAAAGCGAGGTTCGTTGAGGTCCTCACACATTCTGCGATACCCCACGATGTGCTGAAATGATCTTGCACTTTCGAGCGACTCTTCTATTACTGCCATATTGGTCTTGCTTGCGTGAAGCATATTCCCCTCGCCCACATACATGCCGACATGGTCGACACCTTCGGGGAATGCAATGCCTTTTTTGTATTCAATAGTTTCCGTATATATCTTTCCCTCTCCGCTATTTGAGAAGACAAGATCTCCGTAATGCAGCTCGTCCTTCGTGGTTGGCATCCCATAAGCGAGCTTGTCGATGCTGATGCTTGGCATAAAAATACCTGCTTTTGTATACAAATAGCTCACAAATGAGGAGCAGGAGAAGGCATTTGGTGCATCAAACCGCATCGAGGAGGGGTTTTTGTATGCTTTGCCAAGTGTTTGCACTACCCCTTCCTTGATGGCATCAATTGGGCGCACAAGCTCGTGTGGAAGATGTGCGCTTGTGAGAATATTTTTCACCTCATCATCGGAAAGTGTAGTGCCGAGCTTTCTATTTATTTCCGCGAGTGAAGCTCCCACAAAATACTGCCAATCGTTCTTCGCGGAAAAAATATCAGCAGACTCACCCACGCTCATATCAGGGAATATTTTTGAAAGTAGGTGGAGTGCATGTGCGACGCCCTCCTCTGCGACGTGATCGGAAATCCCGTTTTCATAACGCTTCGATGCATCGGTTTTGATATTGTGCTTGGTCGAAGTCTTCCTTGTAAGTATGGGGTCGAAATTGGCACTTTCGAGAATAATGGACGTCGTCGTGCTATCTACCTCTGCTTTTTTTCCTCCCTTCACCCCTGCAAGTGCGAGCACACCTTCGTCGTCGGCAATAACGAGCTCAGTCCCATCAAGTATGAGCGCTTTGTTGTCGAGTGTCGTCGTCGTCTCCCCTGCACGTGCGAGGCGTACCGTAATCCCACCTACGACCTTTGCCGCGTCGAATGCATGCATGGGCTGCCCAATGTCGAGCATGACAAAGTTGGTGATGTCGACGAGTGTATTGATAGAGCGTTGCCCGATGGAGGTGAGTCTATCTGCCAGCCATTTGGGCGATGCAGTGGGCGAAACACCCTCGGCACGCACGCCAATATAGCGTGTGCAGAGTGTCTGCGCCTCAATGGTGACTCGCACGGGTGCTACAGAAGTATTTGGGGCGAGCGCAACAACCGCAACATCCTTTCGTTTCAACCCAAAAAGTGAAGAAACTTCACGAGCCATCCCACGATGACAAAGTGCGTCGTGTGCCCTATCGGGAAGCACCTTTATGTCGAGGATTGCATCCCCCTCTCGTTGCTCGACCTCTTCCACCTCAAATGCGCGCAAGGTAATCTCCTGCACCAGTACTGCTGTCTCGGGTAGTGGTGCGTCAATATGTTGTTGTATCCAGTTCAGTGAGTATTTCATATTGCTACATTGAGAGAAGAGCGACACTAATAATTCCGAATATTGCTCCTGCAATATGCACGCGAGTCAAATCTTCACCATAATAAAAGTGTCCGACGACTACAGCAAAGAGCATCACACTCACTGAAAAAATTAACACCCCCCGCGACATTCCCGACCCACTTCGCAGTGCGAGCAACCAAAAAACGTTGACGGCGAGAAAGCCGAGAAGCGCAGACAGTGCGAGTAATTTTCCGCCACGTAAGGACCACTCTTTTGCAAGTATCTGACTTACAAATTCAGCACACACCATTCCAAGTAGGGCGAGTTTCCACATACGTTAAAATTGGTTTACCACGCGCAAGTCTCCTGAATAAAGTAGTCGCACGTCATCAATCCCCCACTTGAGCATGGCGAGGCGGTCGACGCCGCCACCGAAGGCGAAACCTTGATATACACGACTATCGACACCGCAATTCTCGAGCACATTGGGGTGCACTAAACCAGAACCCATTATTTCTATCCAGCCTGTTTGCTTGCACACACCACAGCCCGCACCCTCGCACTTAAAACACTGCATATCTATCTCGGCAGATGGCTCGGTGAATGGGAAGAACGATGCACGTAGGCGCACTGGCGTTGCCTTGCCAAATATTCCCGCAAAGAGATGCTCGAGCACGCCGCGCAGATGTGCGAGTGATATGTCACGGCCTATGAGGAGTCCCTCTATCTGGTGGAACTGTGCCTCGTGTGTGGCATCGGTCGCCTCATTGCGAAATGTTTTCCCCGGAGCGATGATGGCGAGCGTGTCGTTCGGGCACCCCGCCGTGGCCCACTTCTCCATAGTGCGAATCTGTACGGGAGAGGTGTGGGTGCGAAGAAGCAGACGCTCTCCATCCCCCTCATTTTGTTTTAGCCAAAAGGTATCCTGCATGTCGCGAGAGGGGTGGTCTTTGGGGACGTTGAGCGCATCGAAGTTATAAAACCCCGTCTCAAGCTCGGGACCGTCGGCAATGTCAAAACCAATCTCCGTCATAATACGGGATATGTGGTCTATCATTATCGTAATGGGGTGGAGATGCCCAATTTCTTTTCCTGCTTCAATCATTGTCCCATTATATGGGAAAAGGTTGGTGTTGCAACTTATGCTCTTGCATAAAAATAAAACGCCACCGTCGCCAGAAATACCGCTACAGAAAAATATCGCACAAAAAGGCAGAAGGTGCAGGGCTTTTTACTTTCGACAGAGGCTACATTATTTGTTTCCAAATTCATTTGGAGCCGGAACTCGGGCTTGAACCGAGGACCTACGGTTTACAAAACCGTTGCTCTACCAACTGAGCTATTCCGGCAATTTTTTGATTTCAATATAATCGCACATCACAAAACATAAGGCAATACCCGGCGGAGAACTTCTTCACGGTCGCACCACACTACTACATCTCACGCCCACTGCCCTCACGGCCCTGCCCTTGATGCTCTTTGATCTGCTTCAAGAAGAATGATGATGCACTACCCTTATGTACTTTCATCTTACCATATACGCGTGCGATTAAAAAATCCTGCCCACGGCGGGCAAAGAACAACCCGCCACGTAGAGCACGTGCCCCGTGAGGGCGCAATGCGCCCACAAAAGAAGCAGTGTCAGAAAGCAGGAGGTGGGCCTCCTTGCTCGCAAGATCGTGGAGGCGGTAGGAATTGTTATTGGGATACCTTCCATCAAGGCGGTGGCGAGCATACAAAGCAATACCCACCATAATGACAAGTGCAGAAAGCCAGATAACTAAAAGTGTAGACATGTCTTTTATTATACAGGAGTTTCCCCGACGGCGAAGTTCGTCGCAGGTGAAGTCCTCTTACTTGCCGACAGCAAAGCGGGTGAAGCGGATAACTTCCGTATTTTCTCCAAATTTTTGCACTGCGCCTTTCACGAGGTCGCCAATCGTCACTTCGCCATTCTTCACGTATGGCTGGTCGAGTAAAACCATCTCCTTAAAGTAGACATCAAGCTTGCCTTGGAGTGCCTTCTCTTTGATGGCCTCTGGCTTCCCATCCATCGTCTTTGCGACCTCTTCCGCAAAAAAAGCTTTTGCCTTCTCTTTG
>JAYTEB010000077.1:0-4485 GCA_043735605.1 Candidatus Lloydbacteria bacterium
TTAGTATTGACAGCTTTCTTCCTGATACGTGGTTGTTTATAGTTTTAGCATCTCAATAATAATTGTCAAGCGAAAAGGGTGTGCTGCAGAGTACTGCAAATAAGGCTGTAAATAAAGGCTTATTTCGCCCATGCGCATTAGAACACAATATTGATTATTTTACCTGAAACGTAAATTACCTTTTTGGGGGCTGCGCCGTCGAGCCATTTTTGGATTACAGGAAGACTGATGGCCCGCTCTTTCACGCGCTCTTCATCTTCTGTTCTGTGTATTTCTAATGTCTCGCGAAGTTTGCCATTCAGCTGCACGCCAACCACGACGGTGTCTGAAATGGATTTTGCTTGGTCAAATTGTGGCCACGGTGCACGGTGGAGAGAGTCGGTAGTATCGGAAAGTGTATGCCAAATCTCCTCACTCACGTGTGGGGCAAATGGCGCAATGAGCGTAAGAAAATCGAGAAAGACCGCCCTTGGGATATGCTCCTGTTTTTCGCAGTGATTGAGAAAAACCATGAGCTGTGCAATGGCGGTATTAAATGCGAAGCTCTCGATGTCTTCACTTACTTTTTTGATTGTTTGATGGCGGAGCAATTCGGTCGCTTTGTCCTCGATGCACGATGCGTCTATTTTTTCTTGCAGTCGCCACACACGCTCTATAAAGCGGCGTGCACCGATGAGGTTGTCCGTCGACCAAGCGATAGACTGCCCGAAAGGCCCCATAAACATTTCGTAAATGCGCAGTGAGTCTGCCCCGTATGTGTCGACGATATCGTCGGGGTTGATGACGTTTCCGTAGCGCTTGGACATTTTTCTTCCGTCGTCTGCCATGATAAGTCCCACGTTTTGGAGGCGAGAAAAAGGCTCGGGGTGACTCACTACGCCTATATCAAAAAGAAATTTGTGCCAAAAGCGTGCGTAGATGAGGTGCCGTGTCGCATGCTCAGCACCGCCGACATAGAAGTCGACCGGTGACCATGCTTTTTCTTTCTCTTTGTCGACGAATGCGTTTTTGTTTGCGGGATCGATGTAGCGGAGGTAGTACCACGACGAGCCTGCCCACTGTGGCATGGTATTTGTCTCACGAGTAAACAGCAGAGCCTTAGGGTCACCTTTTTCACACGAGACAAACTCACTGTCAGCATTGAGGTATCCATAGACCTCCACCCACTCACGAATGTTCGCAAGCGGGCTCTCCCCCGTGTCGGTGGGCTCATACGCCTTCACGTCAGGAAGCTTCACGGGGAGCTCCGAGTCTGCCACAACGTATGCTTTGTGGTCCACATCAAAAACAATAGGGAATGGCTCTCCCCAGTATCGCTGTCGCGCAAAGACCCAGTCCTTGAGCCGATATTGTGAGACCATCTTTCCGCCAACAAAATCAGTGATCGCCTTCTGGGCTTCCTCACTTTCCATTCCGTCAAATTTTCCTGAATTTGTAAGTATGCCAGTACCAGAATAATAAATCTCAGATTTTTTTATCAAATCAAACCGCTCGAATTTCCACCCCAATTCTGAAGCAAGGACATCGAAGCCGACTGCGTGAGAAAATCCTGAGTTAACAAATTTTAAGTCAAGTGATTCTGGAGATTCAGGTAAAACTACTGTTCTTCTAGAAAGCGAATAAGCATGTGCAAAATCAAAATCACGCTCATCGTGGGCGGGGACAGCCATGATGGCGCCGGTGCCATAGCCTGAGAGTACATAATTGGCGATCCACACGGGAATTTTTTCTCCATTTGCGGGATTCGTTGCAAAAATCCCCGTTGCAACCCCCTTCTTTTCTACGACTTCTTTAAAATCAAAAGCGTGTTCTTTTTCTTCAGCTTCAAGCCGAGCTATAAAACCTTTCACCTCTGCGCTCGGGCTCCACCCCACGGCAACCCACTTTTGCGCGAGCTCCGTAGAGATGGCGAGATACGTCGCGCCAAAGAGTGTGTCGGGACGAGTCGTAAATACTTTGACTTTATGCTTCCCATCTTCTTGTCCGACAATGCCTGAGAGGGTAAATTCGATCTCGGCGCCCTCGCTCTTGCCTATCCAGTTGCGCTGGCTTTCTTTTATGTGCTCTGGCCAGTTTAGTCCATCTAAATCTTGAAGTAGGCGGTCGGCATACTCAGTGATTTTGAGCACCCACTGTCTCATCGCTTTTTTCACGACAGGACTTCCGCAGCGTTCACAGTTTCCATTTTCAAGGTCTTCGTTTGAGAGTCCCGTTTTGTCGACAGGGCACCAGTTGATAGGCTCGAAGCTCTCGTATGCAAGGCCCGCTTTCCAAAGCTGCTTAAATATCCACTGTGTCCATTTATAAAACTCTGGGTCGGTGGTATTCACCTCGCGCGACCAGTCGTAGTTGAACCCGAGGCGCGAAAGCTGTGCCTTGTAGCGCGCCACGTTTTTCTCTACAGCGACACGCGGGTGCACTTTGTTTTTCAGTGCATATTGCTCGGCGGGAAGCCCGAATGCGTCCCAGCCCATCGGGTGAAGGACGTTGAAGCCCTGCATGCGCTTCATCCGCGCATACACGTCGGTCGCAATGTAGCCCTTGGGGTGCCCCACGTGGAGGCCCTCACCTGAGGGGTATGGGAACATGTCGAGGACATAACATTTCGGTAGTCCCCCCTCATCCTCTGTTTTATAGAGTTCTGATTTTTCCCATTCTTTTTGCCATTTTTCCTCTATTTTCTTGTGGTCGTATGCACGCATAGATGCTTATAATATGGGATATTTTGAGGATTCGCAATGGGTCTTTACAAGTTGTTAAAAAAATGATATAATTACTCTGTTCTTAAACAACGAGGAGATAGGTTATGGAAATTGCTCTCGCGTTACTTGTCGCTCTGTTTGCAGTATGGGTGGAGCGCAGTGCTCGGCGCGAGACACCTGAAGCGCTCGTGAAAGTTGAGGACGAATGTGAGTACCAGTGGAACGAATACGCCGCACGCATTGCGCGGCAGTCAAACCCACACAACTAGGAGTCTGTCATGAATCTTACGGAAAAAGTTTTCTCAGCCCTGTTTGATGCCTACATGATGACGGGTGTCATCATCGGCATGTTGGTTGGTAGCCTTGTCTTCGGCTCGGCCGAGGAATATGTCGCGGGAGAATAGATCATGAATATTTTCCCCGCCCTAGCCATCGTGTGTTTTGTAGTTGGGTTAGCCGTCTCTATTTCCACCTTCGTTGTGGAATACGAGATCGGGGTTATTTTAGAAAATCGTAAAACCGTGGTGGTGCGCAATGGGGGGGTCGCAGCGATTGGGGTTGCACTACTTCTACTCGCCTTTGCCGTTGAGTGGCTAAGTAAATAGTCTACTCAGGAGTCAAGAGTCCGCAATGCGGGCTCTTTTTTAAAAAGATACTAAATTTTGAATTCAACCACGTCGCCATCTTTGACTATATACTCCTTGCCCTCTGTTTTCACGAGTCCCTTCTCTCGTGCTGCGCCATACGATCCTGCATCGAGCAGGGTCTTCCAAGGAATAATTTCCGCGCGAATAAATTTTTCCTTAAAGTCGGTGTGTATCGCCATGCCTGCGATAGGCGCCGTGGACTGCTGTGCGATAGTCCATGCACGCGTTTCGTCCTCCCCCGTGGTGAAGTATGTCATGAGGCCAAGCAGGGTGTATGCCGCCACGATCAGGTCGTCGACTCCGTCGGCGGTAGCGCCGAGCTCCGTAGCAAACATTTTCTTTTCATCCCCCTCAAACTCACTCAACTCTTCTTCTATTTTCGCGTCGACGACAACATGCTGGTCTCCCCGCTCCTTGAAAAATAGTATGAGTTTCGCAAAGCGCTCGTCACTCATTTCGTCGAGGTTTTTTCCACCAGCCTTTTTGTTGAGTATGTAGAGAAAGGGCTTCATCGTCAGGAGTCCAAGCTGCTTAACGATGCGCACTTCGTCGCTATCGAGCTCGGTTTTGCGGGCGAGCTCACCTCGCTCGAGGACGGCAAGTACGCGTGTGAGAATCTCATTTTCTTTTATTGCATCCTTGTCCCCCCGCTTCACGTCGCGGGACAGATTTTGCACCCGCTTCGTAACGGTCTGGAGGTCGGCGATGGTGAGCTCGAGGTTGATGGTCTCGATGTCGGAAAGCGGGTCTATTTTTCCGTCAACGTGGATTACCTCGCTGTCCTCGAAGATGCGCACCACTTGGCCTATGGCGTCCGTCTCGCGGATATTCGCCAAAAATTGGTTGCCCAAGCCCTCCCCCTCCGATGCGCCCTTCACGAGGCCCGCAATGTCCACGAACTCCACAATAGCGGGAACGGTCTTCTTCGAGTGCGAAAAATCCGAGAGTTTCTGCAACCGCTCGTCGGGTACTTCGACGACCCCCACCGATGGGTCGATCGTCGCAAATGGATAATTTGCGATAAGCACGGGCTTCTTGGTGAGCGCTTTAAACAGCGTTGACTTCCCCACATTCGGGAGTCCCACAATTGCTACGGATAATGACATGCACAACAGTATGCGGTATTTGGTACCAAG
>JAYTEB010000078.1:0-11554 GCA_043735605.1 Candidatus Lloydbacteria bacterium
GCTTGCTCGTGCGGTGGCACAAGCCGAGGAGTCGGGGAAGACCGCACCACTCTCTGCGTGGAAAGAAAAATGGGCAAAGAAAAATGAGGACGGGGAGCGCGTATTGAAAGACGCACTCTATGTGGGGAAGATGGAGGCGCTTACGTTTGTGTACCGCAGATATCGTGAGCTCATGCATCGCGAGCGCTACTACGACTTCGATGACATGTTGCTCGACGTGGTGCACGAGCTATCAAAAAATGCCTCATTGCTTTCGGAGCTCGAAGAGCGTTATCAGTATGTACTGGTAGACGAGTTTCAGGATACAAACGACGCACAGCTGCGCCTCGTGCGCTTGCTCGGAGAGGCTGAGGTCAACGAGGGCAAGCCAAACATTATGATTGTAGGCGACGACGATCAGGCTATTTATCGCTTTCAGGGAGCGGAGATTTCGAATATCATCGACTTCCCCAAACAATTTGCCCACCATGCGCTCATCGTGCTCACGAAAAACTATCGTTCGACCCAAGACATCCTCGACGTGGCACGCGAGGTCATCGAGAAGAGCGACGAGCGTCTGGAGGCGGTCATCCCCACACTCGAAAAGAAGCTGGTGGCGTCACGTCCTGAATTGGGGCAGGGGAACATCGTGCACATGCTCCTCCCCACCCGCACGCACGAGCATGCGTACATGGCGCGCGAGATACACCGCCTCATCGACGGTGGCGCCGACCCATCAGAGATAGCGGTCATCACGCGCAAACACCGCGAGCTCGAAGACATTGCCCGCGTGCTCGTGGCCACGGGCATCCCTATCAACTACGAACGCAAACAAAACGTATTTGAGGAGCCGCATGTCAAAATGCTTATTGCTATGGGGCGATTCGTATCCTCCCTCATGCGTGACGGCAAGCAGCCCGCAGACCACCTTCTGCCAGAGATCCTCGCCGCTCCATTTTGGGGATTGTCGCGCGAGATAATATGGGAAGTCTCGGTGGGTGCAGCCAATAGGCATGACCGCATGTGGCTCTCTGCGATGCGGGAGCACAAAGACGAGCGTGTGCGCGATATTGCAAACTGGTTCATCCGCCTTGGTGCGGACTCGCACCACGACCCACTCGAGCGTATCCTCGACGAGCTCATCGGCACCGAGGGGGTGCTCTTGCCTGGTGGCGGAGGGGAGGAAGAGGTGCATGAGGATTCGCTCACGGAAGTGCCGAAGTCGGGGCGTATACGCAATTTCAAGAGCCCGTTTCGTGAATTTTATTTTGGAAAAGATGCGCGTGCAAACTCGGAGTCGGCATACCTTCTCTTCCTTTCGAGTCTCCGTGTCTTTATGAATACGCTTAAAGTATTCAAGAACGGGAAACCACTTTTCATCGATGATATCGCACTCTTTGTCGACATGCACGAGCGGCATGAAATAGCGCTTCCGGACACCACCCCATTTGTGAGTGCAAAGAAGGCGGTACACTTGATGACGGTGCACAAGGCAAAGGGTCTGGAGTTTGAGACCGTCTTCGTTGCATCTTGCCAAGAAGAGATATGGGCGGGGCGGGGATTTCCCAACAAGCTCCCATTTCCGACCAACCTCCCCATCGAGCCCGGAGAGGGAGGAGACGACCGCTTGCGCAATTTCTATGTCGCCCTCACGCGCGCAAAGAAGCATCTGTATGTCACGAGCTACCGCAAGAGTGATGCAGGCAAGGACTCACTCAAAATTGGTTTTATTGTGCCCGAAAAAGAGGATGGGGCTATCGCCACACACCTCCACGAGCAGGAGACGGTTATCGCTGTGGAAGAAATAGTACGGAACATGACCGAGGGCACCATAAACCCCGCGTACTTTGCTGTCACAAGCGGCGAGCGTGCGATACTCGAAGAGCGCGTGAAAGACTACAAGATGAGTGTGACCCACTTGAATAATTTTCTCGATATTACGAGTGGCGGCCCCGCCTATTTTCTCGAACAAAACTTACTCTCTTTTCCGCAATCAAAAAGCCCGCACAGTATCTATGGCTCGGCGATGCACAAAGCCATCGAGCGCTTTTATATAGAGTTGAAAAAGACGGGCAAGGTTCCCAAGGAGGAGAAATTGCTCGCAGAGTTTCAGCATGAAATGGCGCGTGGTCGTATGACGCCGAGCGAGTACCTGCACTTCCTCCACGCGGGGGAGGCGGCGCTCCCTGTGTGGTATCGCGAACGAGGGTGCAATGCAGATATGCTCCACCACTCCGAAGTCAATTTTAAAGGGCAGGGTGTCGTCATCGACGGAGTCCCCATTGTCGGGAAGATAGATAAGATGGTGGAATTGGGTGATGAAATAGTCGTCTACGACTTTAAGACAGGCAAAGCAAAGCACAGCTGGGAGGGGAAGGACTTGCGCGAGAAGATAACGCTTGCAAACTATGCGCGCCAGCTCACATTTTACAAGCTCCTCGTCGAGCATTCGCACGACTTCAATCGTTTTGCAGTGCATGAGGGCGTGCTTGAATTTCTCGAGTCAAAAGACGGCCATATTACCGAGCTTTCGTTCCCCATTACCGAAGAGAGCACGGAGCGACTCGCGAAGCTCATTAGCGCAGTCTACAAAAAAATAGTCACCCTCGATTTCCCCGACGTCTCCAGCTATCCCAAAGACCTCACGGGTATTACGCAATTCGAGGAGGATCTGATCGCAGAACACGTTTGAATAGAAAAATTTGACAACCACATTAAATTGTGTATATTTTATCTGGCTAATGTTCCTCGAAATTGAACAGAGATAGCCTCTTACCCTCAACATCCTTAAGGAGTTTTCTATGCGCGATGATAACGATTTTCCTTCTGCACGCGAGACAGCCAGTGGTGGCATACGCTACGGTCTTGCTATTTTGGCGGTGGTTGCCGCTCTTGGTACTGCTGTCTGGGTTTGGTCGGTGGCTACAGCCCCTGCCCGCATGGCTGGGAACGTCGTGACGAAAGTCTTCAACGCTGACCACGCACTGCAAACTTATCGCTGGTTCCATGAAGCAAACCAACAAGTCAAGGCAAAGCAGGCCCAAATCCGTCTTTCTAAAGATGCACTCACTGCATCCGCCGAAGACCGCAAGGAAGCCAGACGCGTCGAACTGCTCGGCTTGCAACAAGGTTGCCAGAGCTTGGTCTCCGAATACAACGCCAGAGCCACGCGGGCCGATACGGTGATTTTCAAAACCCCGGAGCAGTTCCTGCCTGGTGACTGGCCCGGTGAGCGCACCCCGCTTCCGCAAGCGATCGCGCTCGAGACCTGCAGTTAAGCAGAGCACAAGGAGCAACACATGAAACTGTCACGCGTCATATTCCTCCGCGCACTCGCCGTGATTGGCTTGTGTATCGGGTGGAGTGTGTCGTTTGCTGCAAAGCAATCGACACCAAGCGCAACCGAGCGTTTGCAGAACCAAGCTGCCGAAGCAGCGCAACGCGCCGCCGCCGGCACGACTGAGCCAAACGAAATCAATAGCATCCGGGACCGCGCAATCATGTTTGGTAAGCCCGGACTACAGATGTACGTCGTCCTGCTCTCGAGGGGTGGTCAGCCTATCGACTACTTTGTGACGCAAGGGAAGTGCACTTCCTCAACGAAGCGCCTCACCCCGACACACAAGCTCATCGATACCGGACCGAATTCGCTCGTGGTGAAAGCCCCGTCCGAAGACGGTACGTTTGGCACGTCTGCGCCGTATATCTACTGCAAGACCGTCGATGGAAAGTACAGGCAGTGGAATGGTAACTACTACGCATCGGACAAGCCGATCGAGCTCACCATCAAGCCGCTCGTCATTGACCTGAGTGGTCGCAATCAGCAACAGCAATAAGGAGCACGACATGAATCGCACTGCACGTATGCGCACGGCATTGATCGGCGCCATGACCGCGGGACTCCTTTTGGCTTGCGGGCGCAATGAGCCTCCACCCACGCCCGTCGACCGCCTCGCGGCCCTTGCCAAAGCGGCCGCCAAGGATGCTGCCCAGCTGACCACCGATCCGCATGAGATCAAGATGATCGAGTACAAGCGTGACTTGATGGGTAAGCCTGGGCTCCAGATGTATGTCGTCTTCCTGAACGACATGGGACAGCCGATCGACTACTTTACGACGAAGGGTAAGTGTTCTTCGTCGAACAAGCGTCTGACCGATCCAACCAAAATAGTGGAAGGCGACCGTGGTAGTTATCGCGGGTCCTTCGATGTTCCGGGTCCTTCGACGGATGGTACGTATGGCGAGTCAGACGAGTACATTTTCTGCAGAACCGTCGACGAAAAGTACAAGCAGTGGAACGGTGAATACCTGATGTCCGACAAGCCGTTCGAGCTGACCATCAAGCCCTTGATCGTGCAGTTCGGCCGTAAAAACCAACAGCAGCAGTAGGAGGTCACCCAATGAGACACACACTCATTGCGGCCTCCGCGCTCACACTGCTTAGTGTCGTGTTGGGTGGCGCGCTTGCACAGGCGCCCCCTCGCGACTTGGGTAAAGATGCACGCGATGCCGCTGCGCGAGTAGTCGAAGCAACCCTCGTCCCGCATGAAATCAACACGATCTTTTGGCGGAACGAGTTAATGGGGAAGCTTGGGCTGCAGTTCTACGTTATCTTCTTCAACAGCACCGGCCAACCCATCGACTACTTCGTGACGCAAGGGAAGTGTTCGTCGTCAAACAAACGACTGACCAAACCGTGGCGGTTCGAACGCGGTCAAACGGGCGTAGACAGTGACGGCCACGGCGTGTACGGCGACTTCGTTCTTCCTACGTCGGGCATCGACGGTACGCACGGACGTTCCGATACGTACGTGTTCTGTAAGACCGTTGACGGCAAGTACAAACAATGGAACGGCCGCTACTACCTTTCCGATGTGCCAATCGAGCTCACCATCAAGCCGCTCGTCATCGACGTGAGCGGTCGCAACCAAAAGCAGCAATAGTAAGTCAAATCGCTCGAAAGTTTTCCACCACCCCACGGGGTGGTTTTTGTTTCTTTAATACAAAAGGTAGAATACCCACATGGCGAATTTGCGAAGTATTTTATATGCATGGCGGGATAGTGAGGCTGCGAAAAAGGGCGTTGAGCTTTTTCGTGTGCTTCCCAACAGTGCCATCGACGACATTGTGCGTGCGATGCCAAAGACGAAGGAGGAGCTCACGGCCATTAAGGGGATCAAAGATGCGAAATTCACCCAGTATGGGATGGCAATACTTAACATGGTGAAAGAGGCTGGCGGGGGAGAAGTGTCTAGGGTACCCCTCGTACAAGTGCCGGATGCGATGACTGCTATTTCCTATATTGTGGATGGCGAGGTGCTGCCGAAGCCTAAAGTGGAGCGCACGCTCTATTCAGTGAGCGGCTACCTCGACGTGGTGAACCGCGAGCTGTGGCGCTTGCGTGCGCCCATCAAGGGGGAAATAACGAGCTTTAAGTTTCAGGGTAGTGCTGTGTATTTTTCTATTCGCGACAATGACGACGGTGCCGTCCTCCCCGTATTTATGTGGATGAACGACTTCACGCTCGCAGGCGTGGAGCTTGTGGAGGGACAGGAGGTAGTGGTGGAAGGGCGCGGTGAAATATATAAACCTTCTGGGCGGTTTAACTTTCGCGCAGAGACTATCGAGCTCGTGGGGGAAGGGGCATTCAAAAAAGCCTATGACGAAATGCACAAACGCCTCCGCGCTGAAGGCCTCTTTGACCCAGCAAAAAAGCGCCCACTCGTGGAGCATCCCGTACGTATTGGACTCGTCACCTCGCGAGGTGGCGCCGTCATCCACGACTTCCTCACCAACCTCGGCCGTTTTGGATACCAAATAACTTTTATGGATGCACGCGTCGAGGGTGCGTCGGCTGTCAAAGAGATCCTCTCGGCGCTCACCGCACTTGCATCAAAAAATCTCGATGCCCTTGTGCTTGTGCGCGGCGGAGGTAGCCTCGAGAGTCTACAAGCGTTCAACAACGAGCATGTTGTGCGTGCCATCGCAGCGTTCCCCGCGGTCACCATTTGCGCTATTGGCCACGACAAAGACGTACCCTTGGCCCAGCTTGCCGCAGACTACGCACCGTCCACGCCTACTGCTGCGACCGTGCTCCTCAACGCATCATGGGAGCGCACACTCCATGCACTCACTACAATGGAGCAAGGCATCCTCTCGCAATACGAGCGCACGCTTTGGGGTACCTCAGAATTATTGCGCAGCGAGGGTGCGCGGCTCGAAGTGCTTTTAGAAAAAGTGTTTGCGCCATTTAAGGAGGCGAGTGTCCGCTTCCCACTTCTCCTGCTCTCGCTCTCGCGTGAGCTTGCGAGGGGACACGAGGCGCTCTCGCGCGCACAGTCCGGACTTGCTGCACAGTACGGGCAAGGCCTGAAAAATACTGCGCAAAGTATCGCCAGCATGAAGTCGCTTCTCGAGAGTAGCGACCCACTGCGCCAACTCAAACTGGGGTTCAGTATTCTCACAAAGGGCGGCCGCGTGCTCCGCAGCATCGAAGATGTTCAACTGGGAGAGTATTTTGAGGCACGACTTTCGGGTGGTACACTAGTAGCTGAAACGAAAGAGATACACAAATAACTTGCCCATCATGCCCAAAAACACCACCAATATTACTGAAACAATGAAGAAGCTTCGTGCCATCACAGAGTGGTTCGAATCCCAAGAAGAAGTTGACGTAGAGAAGGGGATGGAGAAAATAAAAGAAGGCGCGGAGCTCATCCGCGCGAGCAAAGAGCGTCTCAAGGAACTCGAAAACGAATTTGAGGACGTGAAGAAAAAGCTAAACGACAATGCATAAACTGAGTCTTCAGATTTTTCTTTTATTTGTCGCCTTCGCCTCACCTTCTTTTGCATTTGCAGAGGGGGAGCGCATTGACGCTTTTCATGTGCAGGTGACGCTCGTGCCAAATGGAAGCGCACTCGTGCAGGAAGAAATTGTGTACGACTTCGGCGCGGCTGAAACCCCGCACCACGGGATATACCGCAAGATCCCCCTCACCGCCACTATCCCAGGGTGGGGCTCCCCGCGCACGATAGAAATATCGAGCATTATGGTCACCGACGGGACGGGAAGACTTTTGCGCGCAGAATATTCCGGCGGAGGCAATTTCATGCAGCTGAAAATAGGTGAGCCTGATGTGCTGGTGTCTGGGCGGCAGCGCTACGTCATTAAATATACAGTGTGGGGTGCTATAAACCAGTCCTACCCTGATCGAGATGAATTTTATTGGAACGTCACAGGCAACGGCTGGGACGTCCCCATCGACATCGTACGTGCCGACGTCGCTCTACCTCTCCCGATGCAAGAGAGCCAGATTATGAGTGCGTGCTACGTCGGGGCAGAGGGGAGCACCGCGCGCTGTGTGGTGAGCACCACGCCACAAGAGGGTACGGGGGTGGTGAACTCCGTGCGCTACACCTATGCGGGCGCACTTGGGGTACACGAAGGGATGACGATCGCGGTCGCCATTCCAAAGGGGATCTACGTGATCGCCCCCACAAGCAAGGTGAAGACGCTCGCAAAAAGTGTCGGGGTGTATCGCTGGTGGCGAGGGGATTTTCTTGGATGGAGCATCCTTATCCCCCTTCTTGTGTGCGTGGTGATGTTTCGCATCTGGTGGATAAAAGGGAGAGACCCAAAGGGGCGCGGAACCATCGTGGCTGAATATGACATCCCCGACCACTTAAATACTCTCGAGCTGGCATATTTAAGAGAGAACAACCTACCTCCCACCGCGATCTCCGCGGCGATAGTCGACCTCGCCGTGCGAGGGTATCTAACCATCGAGCGTATAACAAAAAAGATTTTGTTTATCGAATCAGAAGACTTTCGTATTACCTTTTTACACGGGACTGATACTGCGGCACTGTCTACGAGTGAAAAAATACTCCACGACGCACTGCGCGGTCATGGGGAAACCGTTCTTGTTTCAGCACTTGCACACAAGATGACTACCGTTTCAGAGAAGCTCGCCAAGCGGCTCGCCTCCGACCTCACCTTAAAGGGGTATTATGCCGAGAATCCAAAGAACGTTGCGAAATATTACGTCCTCACCGCCATCGCATTCCTACTGCTCGGATCATTTTTGCCGTTTGGCAACTTCGCGCTCACGGGGAGTGGTGGCATCATTCTCGCTTTTTCTTTTTTTATGCCCAAGCGCACCCCACGTGGGGCGGTGGTACATGACGACATCGAAGGATTCAAGGAGTACCTCGCAGTTGCAGAGAAAGACCGCATTGATTTTGCAAATGCTCCAGAAAAAAATCCCGAAACATTCGAGCGATTCCTCCCTTATGCAATGATTTTTGGCGTGGAGAAAGTATGGGCGGGGAAATTTGCCAACATGTACACCGAAAAAGACTCCCACCGCTGGTACGGTGGTGGCAAAACAGGATTCAACGCTGCGGCATTTGGCACAAGCATGAGTGCATTTGGTGCAAGTACCGCTTCGGCATTCACGAGTAGTGGGGGCGGCTCTGGCGGAGGTGGCTCATCGGGTGGTGGGGGAGGGGGCGGTGGGGGCGGAAGCTGGTAAGCTTTTATGCTATACTTTTCTTATGGACAACATTGTATTTGAGCGTTTGGAAAAGCTGGAGGCAAAGATTGACGCTATTTACACATCAGTCGAGAAGACGCGCAAATATTTTTTTTGGACGATGGTCATCACGGTCGTTGCGCTCGTGATCCCCGCCATCGGCCTCGCACTCATCATCCCCTCGTTCATCTCCTCATACGCAGCAAGCGCAAGCAGTCTCTCCGGGCTCGGGTTGTAGATGGATGGGGTAAGGTTGACAATGAGTTGACAATAGATTATATATTGGTTTACAATGAGGTTGCTTATGACAAGTAAGGAGAAAATACTCAATATAATCAACCAAAAAGGAAAGATGACATCTGCGGAAATAACCTCTGTTATTGGCGTTTCGCGTCAATACGTGCACAGAAAAATATCCGAGCTTATCGCAGAAAAACACGTCATAAAGATTGGGGGGACTCGTGATGCCTTTTATGTCTCAACGGGGTATGCCACGGAGCACCCCGAGGTTATCCCACTCCTAGTTCGTCGCGTGTATAAAAATGAGTCACTAGAAGAGCATAAAGTTCTCCTCGACATAGAAGAAAAACTTCCTCGCATTGCACAGCTACCCGAAAATATACGGAGTATCTTTACCTTTGCATTTTCTGAAATGTTCAACAATGCAATAGAGCACTCACAGTCAAAAACGATCGCAGTGGAAGTCGCCATCCACGGCGCCGACCTCTCTTTTATCGTGAGCGACTCCGGTGTCGGCGCTTTTCGTAACATCATGAAAAAGAAAAATCTGAGGTCAGAGATTGAGGCAATACAAGATTTACTGAAAGGGAAGACGACAACGATGCCGACGTCGCACTCTGGCGAGGGGATCTTTTTTACCTCAAAGGCAGGCGACGTGTTTATCCTCGATAGTTTTGGGTACCAATTGGCGGTCAACACAGAGAAGTCCGGCGTCGCCATCCACACACTTCCCACAAAAAAGCGTGGCACGCGAATCGTCTTTCGCATTCACATTGCCTCAGACCGCCACCTGAACGATGTGTTTAAAAAGTATACAAATCTCACTGATGAAAGTGACTATGGTTTTGACAAAACAGAAATACGCGTAAAACTTTTTACGGCAGGGGGTATCCACATTTCTCGCTCTCAGGCGCGACGGATACTCGTGGGTCTGGAGAAGTTCAAGATAATCCTTTTTGACTACGAGCATGTTCCCATGGTTGGGCAGGCATTTGCCGACGAGATTTACCGAGTCTTCCACAATCTTCATCCGAGTATTCGCCTTGAAAACGCGCACATGAGCGAGGGTGTGCGCTTCATGGTCGAACGTGCTCAAAATGAAGCAAAAAGGAAGGAGTAACCCCAATCCTCAACAACCACGGACTCCATGGCGACTTCGCAGGCTGCCGCAGCATCAACATCACCGGGCGACCTTCGATTGATTTATAAAATCATCGACAATCGCACCATATTTTTCCTCGACCTCGATACGCATAGCAATTTATACGAGTAACAAAAGAAGAACCCTGAAATGACATATGCTTATAGTAGCAAGTGGGAGGGTGTGCGCCACGTCCAATTTTCACTCAGTTCCCACCCCTTCACCAAAAAAGAAGCCAGCCACGCGAAACTGTACGATAGTGGATGCATTGTGAATTCGAATTGGTAATCCCGATTTTATGATCCCGACCACCGCCCACTCCGAAAAACCCACCATCAGTGCATCTCAAACAGTGTACGTCTTTGTCGATGCATCGAATCTTTGGCAGGCGCAAAAATCAAAGGGAATGATGTTTGACTACGCCAAGCTCAAGTTGTTTTTGAAAAATAAATATGCTGCGGTGGAAATTCAAATATTTTACTACACGGCATATCCCAAAGAAGGAACGCGGGAGTATAGCTTGGGTGAAAAGCATGGATTTTTTACATACCTCAAGAAAGGTCTCGGTTTTACGGTGCGCAAAAAAGAATTAAAGCGCATCAGAATTCACACCGAAGGACTCGGCGACTCCATCCAAGAAAAAGGCAACATGGATGTTGAGATGACAATCGACGTCATTCACCACATGAAAAAATATGATATAGCGATATTGTTCACGGGTGATTCTGATTTTCTTGCACTGGTCACATACGTGAAAAATAGGGGTAAAAAAGTGTATGTGTTCTCCTCAAAGAATAATGTTTCTCAAGAGCTGCGCACAGGCAGTGATGGGTATGTCGACGTACTCAGCATAGATGAGGATATTTGGGGGAGGGAACTCAAGCATCGTGGAGATTCATCTCGGACCCGCACAGGTACATAGATGAACTTGGCTGGGAATTTTGTGGTGATAAAAAAGCAGCCCTCCGCGAGGAGGACCGCCCTTGGATGTAGTACCCTAACAGTTCTGAGTGAACCGAAAGATGCATATATTGTACACGAAAGCATAAAACAATCAAGCACAATTCCCCATTCTTTCCCCACCCCAAATAAGCCAGCCACGCAAAACCGTGCGATAATATAAGGAACGTAAATTGTCACGCCACCATGAACACAACCACGGACTCCATGGCAACTTCGCAGGTTGCCGCAGCATCAACATCGCTGGCGACTTTCGACTGACTTACAAAATCATCGACAACCGCACCATATTTTTCCTCGACCTCGATACGCATAGCAATTTGTATCAATGCGGGTGTCGCATGTAATCTATTCCTCGCCCGCACGACACACCATGGCCGTGCTTGGGCTGGTGAGATTTGCTATACTAAATTGGTAACCACTTTTCATGCTCAACAATAAAGAATTACTAGAAAAACTAGGTTTTTCACCCAAAGAAAATACAAGCGAAGTTTTTATAAAAATTTTTGCTTCCACTGCGAATTATGTCATTGAAGCAGATTTTCAAAAAAATAAGTTTGACTTTGGATCTAAAATAAAGTCGGATAGTGGCACAACTCAAAATTTTTCGCAAGAAGAAAATTGGGTAGTTTTAGAGTGCGTGAACCGACTTCTTGAAAAAGGATACAAACCAGAGGATATTACCCTCGAAAAAATTTAC
>JAYTEB010000079.1:0-1846 GCA_043735605.1 Candidatus Lloydbacteria bacterium
GTCACCGACAACAAAAACTGCAGTGTTTTCTTTCAGGCGCAAATGCTCATCCACCTCCACTTTCCCACGTTTGTCGATAGGAAGCCCCCATGCTTCATAGAGTGAATTTGCGCGGACACCTGCCGTCCAAATGACGGTGCGTGCCTTCATCTTCATGTCTTTCAAAAACACCTCTTCGCATTCCTCTCTCTCGATAGAGCGATTGAGAAAAATATTCACCCCAAGGCCGCGCAAATGATGCTCGATGCGGTCGGTAAATACATTCGGAAGTGCCGGCAATATCTTTGGCGCCGCTTCGACCAAGTCAACGGTAACGAGTGAGGGATCGATACCATATGTACTTGCAAGTGTGCGCGCATAAACGATAAGCGCACCCGCCATTTCCACGCCCGTGGCACCCGCACCAATGACGACGAAATGCGCATCGCATATCTGCTCAGTCTTGTTGGTAAAGTCTATCTTGCAGGTAAGCAGCGTCTCGGTGATGTGCTGCTTCAGCCGCAATGCTTCGGTAATGGACTTCATGCCATAAGAATACTCTTTGAGCCCCGGGATGTTGAAATAATTAGTCTCGCTGCCGAGGCCAAGAATGAGCTGGTCATAGTGGTAGCGCGAGCCAGACGAGCCTACGAGCATCTTTTCTTTTTGCATCAACTGTACAATGTGGTCCAGAACGACCTCGACATTTTTTCCCGCAAATACTTCGCGCAGAGGTATGCACACCTCAAGCGGCGATGAGCCCGTCACGAGGCGATAGAGCGCAGCGTGATATTCGAAATGCGGCTTCTCAGAAACGAGTACGACTTTAACATTTGAGAGGTTGAGTTTTGCGAAGTGGAGCGCGGCAGCAATACCCGCGAATCCCCCACCAACGATGACGATCCGTTTTTCAGTATTATTTTGCATAGTGTGACTGGCGCATTCCCGCATACATGACGATAGCGATGAGTATAAACGCATTGAGCGCAATCATGGGTATCGTGATATATCCGTATTCGAGCACGTATATTTTATCACAAGATGGCAACGACGAGACGGCGGGGCAAGGAATAGTAACATTACTATACAATGCGAGCATGTCCTTCATCCACTGATACAGAGCAACTGCGGCACCGAGCAGTGTAAGGAGCATTGCGTAAGGGAAAATCCCTCGATCGCGACGAAAGAGTGCAAAGCCAAAAAGAAACAGTAGCGGATACATAAAGAGGCGCTGTATCCAACACAAAATGCACGCCGGAAAGCCGACAACCTCCGAATAGAGGATGCTTCCAATGGTCGATGCTGTGGCGAGAAAAAATCCAAGCAAAAGTGCGTGGCGGGCGAGGGTGCTCATCAACTTTTCATACGTAGGCCGCGCAATAACAAATATAAGCAAAACGAGAACGGTACACACATTCCCCAAAAGAGTAAATATGGAGAGCGTCTGCGTAAAAAGTGCGGCAAATTCCATAAACTTACAGACTATGGGAGAGCCGCTGGTAGAATACTGCAGCCACCTTTTTCCTCAAGTGTTGCGAGTGAGACCTCACCGGTGAGCTGTGTGCCATCCTTAAATATCCAAGTTGGGTAACTTTGAATTTGCTTGTCGATGCACGCTTGTGTTTGCGCATTGCCGTCTGGCGTCGAACACTCCACATACGGAAGTACTTTTTCTGCATCACCGAATAATGCTTTTTGTTTTTGGCAATGGGGGCACCAAAATGCGCCGTAAAATGTCGCACCACCGTCCTTCAGACACTGTGCAAGGAGCATGGCGTTACTTTTTTGCCTTAGCGTATCTTTCCCTATTAGCACTTCACTTTTGCCACTCTCTAAAAAAAGCATAAAACCGACCACAATAAACAGT
>JAYTEB010000080.1:0-1842 GCA_043735605.1 Candidatus Lloydbacteria bacterium
AGAAAAAGCGCTGGGCTACGGGACAATAGGTGGGGACTTCACTGCAGGTGCGTACTCACTCCTCGGTAACCTGCCAAAGTCGGTTGCGCGCGCGCTCATCGCCTATTTGCACGAGACCATCTACGACATCCCCTCGCTTGATGCGCTGATCGCATCGGAGGAGTCCGCTGAGCTTGCAGAAAATCAGCGCGATGAGGACGACATTGGTTTAATCGAAGTGCTCGATGCTTGCATTCACCTCTTTTATTCCGAAAAGCTTATGCCACATGAAGTGTATCGCGTGGTGCGGAGTATGTGGACTGACCGTGAGCTTGAAGCCCGCTATGCTGGGTATAAAAAGGGGATGCTCAAGTCGTGGGTGAAGCGCTTTGTGCGCTCTTCGTACAACGCCACGTTCAAGTGGGTAGTATCGCCGCTTGCCACACACTTGGGGTCACTCGACCTCGACCGCGAGCGTGCGCTCCAGATCCCCGTGGCAAAGTCGATGGAGTGGCTCGAGTCCTCACTCAAAACACTCGATGCAATGCCGGACTGATCAAAAGTAAATGTGCCGAACCCAGCCCTCCTGCTGGGTTTTTTCTTGACAATTTTGTAAAAAATAGTAATATCTGCATCAGATTAATTTCGATCTTCGTCAGCTTCAACAGGAGAAAATAGGTGAATACCATTACGCAAATACCCACCATAGAGCTTCGGGTCTGCACCCTGCGTCCATTTGTCATGGGGGACAAAGCATCCCTCGCGCACCACATCAACAGCTCGCACATCGCAGAGCGCGTCACCAATGTGCCCTCACCGTACACGCTCGACCACGCGCAAGCTTGGCTCGAGCAAATGCGGAGCAACAACGTGGCACTGCGGGAGCATCAAAAGCCTTCGCGCATCGACTTTGCGATCGAAGTCGGCGGCATGGTCGTGGGATCCGTCGCTTTCATCGAGATCAAAGACCACATGGCCCAAGTGTCCTACTGGCTTAGTCGGGAGCATCAAGGCAAGGGAATAATGAAGGTAGCCCTACGAGCAGTCACCAACTGGGGCTTTGCAGAGTGTGGATTCGTCCGCATCTGGGGTTACACATGGAGCGATAATGCTGCCTCGCAGATCGTGCTCATCAGGGCGGGATTCACTCTTGAGGGTGTGCACCGCAAAGTGTGGCCAAAGAATGGCGAGTTTTATGACTCACACATGTTCGCGGTCGTTGTCTAAACAATCTAAACAAGGAGCAGTAATGAAAGCATTTGGAAAAAAAGGGGTGATCATTGAGCAGGACTCCCTCGCTGCACTCCGGCAAAAACACCATCTTCCGCCGCTTGTCGAAATTTCCCTCGAGCATCTTTCGGAGTCCCCCCGCTACTTCCCAAGCCTTGGCGATCTGCATGCAGAGTACCAGAAGCATGGGAAATTCGGAGACTTCGGCGACCTTATTTCCTTTCGCGAGACACGTTGGTGTGGCGTCGGGGGGTACGTGCTTGAGTGGATAGCTCCGCTCGCGTATCCGAAGGCAGCACTTGCTGCAGACTTGATTCCTTTTATTGAAGACTCGGATGGCCGGCTCTTCTTTGTGGGTATCAAGCGAGGCCGGCCCCCAGGGGTGGGCAAGCAAGCACTCATCGGAGGCTTCCGTGCGATAGAGCAGGTGGATACCCCACACGGGCCGACCCACATGCTCGAGACGCCACTCGAAAACCTTATGCATGAGTGTGGGGAAGAGTCTGGGATAATGCTTTCAGGTCTCACTCTCGCAAATGCTCACCCACACCCCCGTTCTGCGGGCGCAGTGGTCACCATTCCCGAGCTCGGCATTGAACGCTTTGTGCATATCTACCACTTGGGAACAGTACG
>JAYTEB010000081.1:0-1830 GCA_043735605.1 Candidatus Lloydbacteria bacterium
TGAAGGAGGAGTGCGATGGCGCGACGTCCGGCTTTCGTATTCAGTCGATAGCGGTCTTTGTGTGCAAGAAGTGTCGGGTCTGCTTTGAATGCGTTCCTCATTGCCAGTATCACTTTTTCGGACACTGCAGTTTGTGCAGTGTGTGATTCAGTAAAAAAACTAAACTCGCTGTCAAAATGGCGATAGAGTGCACCAATGGGATCAATACGGAGCAGATCCGCAAGTGTGTAATTTCGCGGAAGGGAAACGATTTTCGCCATCAGCATCTCCAATCAATATGTAAATGGGCAATTCTCCCAAAAGCCTAGCAGTCATACCCATCATACACAAGTTCGTGAGCAATTTAGCGAAGGTTAAAACTCAACAGCAATTATCCGTTTTAAACATCAAATCTCTTACATTTGCCAAGAGCTCGTGGGCGCCACACCGTGTACCACACCTAATTATCTAAGCCATATTTCCACTGTTTTTTGTCAAGGCCTCGCCTTGACAGTCGTGCTTGTCGGGTGAGTAGGCTAGGCTTCTTCGTTCGCGCTCATCCACTCCTCGACATATTCAACAAAGTCTTTTTCTTTCTCAAAATATTCAGGAAAGGCTATCTTGTTGAGTATGGCTTCCTCTCGGCGTGGCGTCTTTGAATTTGCATAGTCGAGGAAACTCGAATATGGGTATTCGTGAATGTATTTTTCCGCAGCTTTTTTGTGCTGAATACGTTTTTCTTTCCAGCCGTCATCAATAATACCGATGGGGTTTAGGTGGATATAGGCGAAGAGGTATTTTAAATACTCGTCTCTTGCCACATGCTGTGAAAGAAATGGTCCCTCAAAGAGCGTTCCCCGTCGCTCATATCTTTTGTTAAAGTACATTGCGTATGCGGTCGATAGTTTTTGCATAAACATGCTCACGCCGCCCGCAGCGTGTTCACGCAAGAGAATGTGGAAATGGTTTGGCATAAGGCAATAAGCTCCGATGTCTACCAGTGTCGTCTCTCTCTGGATAAGGAAGACATCGTCGAGCGTGCGCACGCGGTGGTCGCTGCGGTGAATGGGGATGCCACTGTTGCAGAGGTACAGTAGCGAGACGAATCGTTCATGATCTGTTTTGTCGAGAAAAATCTTCCTTTTATCTGCCCCGCGATTGTATATGTGATAATACTCTCCTTCTACAAATGATATTGTACGCGTCATAGTAAATCCATTCTCTTCAATAATGCTAAAATTGTCAAGGCGAGGCCTTGACAAAAAAAGACGAAAATATGTTTTAAAATATAGAATGGTTGCACGGTGAACTCCAGTATGCTAGATTGCCTCCACTATGAACACAGAATTAATTGGTAAATTTACACTCTCTCCTGTCGATGCCGAGTCTCGCCGTGGTCTCGAATTCCGGACGGGCGACACCGTGCGTGTGTGGGTAAAGGTGCTCGAGGACGCGGAAAAGAAGAAGTACCGCCTTCAGGCATTTGAAGGCCTCGTGCTTGCGCGCAAGCACGGCAAGGAGCCAGGGGCTACATTTACCGTACGCAAGGTCGCCAGTGGTGTGGGTGTGGAGCGTGTTTTCCCGCTCTATACACCAATGATCGACAAGATCGAGCTGGTAAAGCGCTCGACGGTGCGCCGCTCGAAGCTCTACTATGTACGCGAGAAGGCCGTGCGTGATGTCCGCCGCAAGATGAAGCAGACGCGCATGGGCGGAGGCTCTACGAAGGATTTTGAAAAGACTGCAGTCACGGAAGAATCAACCGAGGAAACAAAAACTGAAGAATAAAAACAAAAAACGGGAAATCCCGTTTTTTTGTTTTTATTCTTCAGTTTTTGTTTCCTCGGTTGA
>JAYTEB010000082.1:0-4369 GCA_043735605.1 Candidatus Lloydbacteria bacterium
CGAAATTGGACGTACTCTAGTCAATAGATGGAATGAAAAATAACCACAGACGTGGTTATTTTTGTTTATGCGAACAATTCTAGAACAACCGCTTTCACGTCGTTGCCGTCGGCTTGGCCTCCGCAAGCCTTCATGACGACACCCACAAATTGCCCCATCTTGGATTTATCGTTAAAATCGAGCTCGGCTTTCTTCGCTTCGGCAATTTTCTTAATTTCTTCGCGACTCATCATTTGTGGAAGAAATTCCTCGAGCATAACGAGCTCATTTTTTTCTTTTTCTGCGAGCTCTGGGCGACCACCCGCAGTAAATTGTGTCATTGCGTCTTTGCGTTGCTTTACTTGGCGCTTAATAACGGCAATACAGCCCGCATCGTCGAGTATTTCTTGAGGGGTGTGCTTTGTGGCGACAAGCTCATTAACAAAACCGGAAAGCATACCACGGAGCACCTCCTTCCGGAGCTCGTCTTTTGCGCGCATGGCGTTTTTTATTTCTTCGCGAATCTGGTCATGGAGCATGGTGGAAAAAGTAAATGTATATATCCACAGTATAGCGCGAAAGCGTAAAGGAGTGAATTCAGCCAGCCGCCCCATCCTTTGTCATTTTTTGCTATACTAAGACTATATCCCATATTATGACTTCTAAAACTTTGCCTAAAAAATTTTTGCAGCAGGACTGGTATCGCATGAGCGAAGCCGAAGTACTTCTGCAACTTGAAACGAACAAAAAGGAGGGACTCAGTCACGAAGAGGCAAAGAAACGCATGGAGCAAATTGGGGAAAACACCCTCCACGAGGGGAAAAAAGTTACCTGGATCGACCGCGTTGTTGGCGAGTTGCGAAACCCACTTGCGTTCATTCTGCTTTGTGCGGGAATACTGACAACAATACTCGGCCACTATGTCGACGCAACGGTTATTTTTATTGCACTCATCATCAACATCGCGATCAGTCTCTACCAAGAAGGTCGTGCTGACAACGCATTTCTGCGCTTGCGCAATGCGCAAGAAAAATTTGCCGTAGTACTCCGCGGTGGAAACAAAGAGCGTATCAGCGCAGAGGCCGTGACCCTCGGGGATATTGTATTCCTCGAAGCAGGAATGAACATACCCGCTGACGTGCGCATACTCGAATCAAACAATATTGAAGTAAATGAATCTCCGCTGACTGGTGAGTGGATTGACGTGTCCAAAATTACTGACGCGTATACCACGCTTGTCCCCTTTGTCGAACAAAAAAATATGGGCTTTATGGGTACACTGATCTCCGGTGGTACTGGACTCGGTGTCGTCGTCGCGGTCGGCGACCATACGAGAATAGGCGCGATTGCGGAGTCGCTCCGAGATGGAGTAGAGCCGAAAACTCCACTGCAGGAAAACATCGCACGCGTCGCGCGATTTTTGTCCGCCATCGTTCTTCTCTCACTCCTCCTCATATTTACTCTCGGACTTTTTCGTGGTGAGTCCTTGACAGAGCTGCTCCTCATCTCGATTGCCATTGCGGTCGCAGCGATACCTGAAGGGCTACCCGTAGCGGTGACCGTCGTGCTCGCGATAGGCATGGAGGCGATTTTGAAGCGTGGTGGGCTCGTGCGCAACCTCCTTGCAGCAGAAACCCTCGGTTCGACCACGGTCATTCTTACTGACAAAACTGGTACGCTCACAAAAGGTGAGATGGTGGTCGCACGCGTGGTGACGCTCGGTGGACTTCTTTCGGAGGGTACGCGTGTTCCGTCGCACAAAGAACACGAAACGCGAGGAGACGAACGTGATGTGCTCGAGTTCGCCACCCTTTGTGCCGATGCCTTTATCGAGCGCACTGGGCCCAAAGAAGATTCGCTTGCAGACTTCGTGGTGCGTGGCAGGCCCGTCGAGCGTGCGGTGGTGCTCTCCGCACTCGAGTCCGGACTTAACCAGACGGAGCTTTTACACAACTACCCACGCATTGATTTTCTCCCGTTTGAGTCAAAGCATCGTGTTGCACTTTCTCTGCACCATATTCGTGGCATGAAGCACAACCGCCTCTACATTACTGGAGCACCCGAGTACTTACTCGCGCGCTCAGGGGCGGTGTATCTCGACGGCGACTCGCGCATCGCCTCGGCCGATGTGAGGGAGAAACTCGAGCGTGCAATGAAACACTATACGAGTCAGGGGTATCGCCTCATTGGCGTTGCTTTTCGCAATACGGGAATGACTGCGTTTTCCAAGGAAGCAAGCATTTCCCGAGACGGACTGATGGAGGGGCTTATTTTGGGAGGATTTATTGTGCTGCACGACCCACTACGCGAAGATGCTGCCGAAGCTATCCGTGCGTCGAAGCGTGCGGGTGCACGCGTCATCATGGCAACGGGGGACAACGCGGAAACTGCACGCACGATCGCAAGGGAGTGTGAAATATGGAGTACGGGAGACGATGTGGCGATTGGAGCGGATCTAGAGCGGATGTCCGACGATGAACTCATAAAAAAACTGAAGACGACCACTGTGTTTGCGCGAATGCTCCCTGAACATAAGCTCCGACTGGTGCGTATACTTTCTGCAAGCGGGGAGGTCGTCGCGATGACGGGCGACGGGGTCAACGATGCGCCCGCACTACGCGCCGCAAATATCGGTGTCGCGCTTGGCTCAGGTACCGAGGTTGCCAAGGAGGCGTCAGACCTGATTCTGGAAAGCAATAGCTTCTCCATTATTGTCTCCGCCATAGAAGAGGGGAGACGTATCATCGACAACCTCCGCAAGATTGTCGCCTACCTCCTCTCGACTTCTTTTACGGAAATTATTGCTGTGGGTGGCGCACTCCTCGTTGGTATTCCGCTTCCCATACTTCCCGCACAAATCTTGTGGACAAACATGCTCACGGAGGGATTTATGAACTTTGCATTCGCATTTGAACCAAAGGAGGACGACTTGATGACGCGCGACCCAAGGGTGGCAGGTGCGCGCACAATGCTCAATCGTCAATTTATGAAATTTGTCATCCTGGTCGGCCTCTCAGGTGGGCTCGTGATTCTTGCCTATTATGCATACCTCCTGAAGGTGGCAGATACACCCCTCGCTGACGCCCGTACGCTTGTCTTCGTCATGCTCACACTCAGCGTGACCTTTATCGTGTTCTCGCTGAAGGACTTGCGTACTCCTATTTACGCCATCAGGTTGTGGTCCAACCACTACTTGCTCGGTTCCCTCGCTTTTGCTATTTTCGGACTCGTTTTAGCACTTAAAGTTGACTTCCTGCGTACACTCCTTCGTCTCTCTGAGGTGAGCGTACTCTCGGCTCTGCCTGTACTTTTTGCCTTTATTGCCCTCAATTTACTCTTGGTGGAGACGGCAAAATACTTCTTATTTGAGAGACGGAGTCGTGGCGTGCTACGATAGGAGGATATACGTATATGATAGAGATACTTTTCTTTGTGCTCATTGGGCTACTCGCAGGAGGAATCGTGGCGTGGTTTGTCGCTCGAAAAATGCTCAAGCACAACAACACAGAAGGGGGTGAGGGGATGCTTTTGCTCCAGCAACAAATGTCCGAGCTGACGCGCCAGATGGATGCGAAGCTCTCTGAGTCGCGTCGCGACATGTCGGAGGCGGTGAGTAGGCAATTTTCTGAATCGAAATTGTTACTGCGTGAGATAAACGAACAAATGCGCAGTAGCCTCGTCGATGTCGCACGCGAGCAAACGAAGACCAATGAGTCCACAACGCGTTTCATGGCGATTGCGGAGCAGCTTGCCAACCTCGAGAAGGTGCTCAAGCATCAAAAGCAGCGAGGGAATCTGGGCGAGGCATCACTCGAGCTTATCCTCTCAAACATTCTCCCACCGGGGGCATATAAGATGCAGCATCGCTTTACCAACAATGATGCAGTCGACGCAGTGATTGTGACCAAAGAGGGGCTCATCCCTGTCGACGCAAAATTTTCGCTCGACAACTACAACCGCGTCACGATGGCAATAGACGAGAAACAGCGCGAAGAGCTGGAAAAGGAATTCAAAAATGATTTAAAGAAACGCATCGACGAAACAGCGAAATATATTCGCCCTGAAGAGGGGACACTCCCATTCGCATTTATGTTTATTCCCGCGGAGGGGATTTATTATGACCTGCTTATAAACGAAGTCGGTGCAGTAAAGGTGAATACCCGTAATCTTATCGACTACGCATACAACGAGCGTAAAGTCATCATCGTATCTCCGACAACATTCGCCGCATACCTCCAGTCGGTCTTATACGGCTTTAAGGCATTCAAAATTGAGGAGAGCGCCAAAGACATCATCAAGCGTGTAGACGAGCTGGGGAAGCACCTGAAGGCCTATGAGGACTATATGGGTAAGCTTGGGAACGCTTTGGGGACGACGGTGAATCACTACA
>JAYTEB010000083.1:0-11283 GCA_043735605.1 Candidatus Lloydbacteria bacterium
GCTGTTCCTGATGTACTACGGAGCTGGCTCGCTCCATTCAAAAGACTTCAAGAAAATAAGGTGAGTTTCCTGAAAAGCCCACAAGATTTTTTGGGGAACATGCTCGTGAACATCATCATGCGTATCGTGGGGGCGATTATTCGAACGGCGATTCTAGTAATGGCTCTTGTGGGGTTTTCCGTCGTGTTTTTACTTGGTCCACTTTTCTTTTTGATTTGGACCGTATTACCTATTTTGATACTCCATTTCCTCCTCACCAGTATTAAAGTGTTTTTCCTCTGATATGTTTGTTTTCGACACAGGATTTTTTCGGGACCCATCCTACCGCTTTCATAAGGCGATTGTGCTCGAGCACCTCTGGTCGCAGAAAAATCGGGGCTGGTTTTCTCTATTTTCTGCACTCGTGGTCACCTTGTATCTTGGTGTGATGCTCGCTCCAATCGCGCAGAACAAACTTGCCACCGGAGTCCCCCTGCCGTCTATGTATCAAGGTGCACTGGGTGACGAAGTGGTCATTCAAGAAGCGGATGATATACGCGTACCAGATGCCGCCACGTTACCCAACCTCATTCCTTTTTTTGGTGGAATAAAAATTCCCCTCGACACAACGAGCCCTGTCGGTGGCGCCATCTTCTTGCTCGCACTTTCTACATGGCTCACACTGCAAATGCTCAAGTACTACCAGCGTTCGTACTACTATCACGTCGAGGCGCTACTTGAGCGAGGGGACACGGGGATACAAAGCGCGTACACGACCCCCAACTACGAAGTATGTGACATCTATTACCAAGTACAGTATGGGGACCTGCTGAAGAGTTACGTCACCTCCACATACGGAAGAGTGCTCTTGCATCGCTTGGGAATAGACAACAAGACGGTGGACGAGTATCTCAGCCGACGTAGCGCGGTGGTGAATTATGGGGAGCGGGAGCGTGAATTACGCGAGGTGTTTACACTACTCGACCTCTCACACGTACTCGTCGAGACTGATCCCGATTTTTATCAATTTCTGTTTGCGCTCGGTGTGCGCGAGCGCGAGCTCACTGGTGCCGCCGAGTGGATAGAGCGACAAATTAAAAAGAAAAAACAACGCGAACGATATTGGGGGCGCGTTGCTTTGGGGCAGGCGCCTTCCTTTGGAGCAGAATTTGCGTATGGTGCTGCATATGCGCTCAGCCGATTTGGGCATGACCTCTCTAAGCTAGCGGTGGGGGGCGCGTCAAACTTCCGTTTTTTGTATGGTAACGAGCAAATCAAACAGCTCGAAATAGTGCTCTCGCGCGCCAAAGAAGCGAATGCAATATTGGTCGGAGAGGACGGCTCTGGGAAAATGGACGTCATCCTCGACTTCGCCCGCGATATTATGAACGGCTATACCAACCCCGCGCTTGCCCACAAGCGCGTCATGGCATTCGACGCAAAGGCGTTTGTTTCGACGATGCACAGCAAGCAAGAGCTCGAAGCGGGGTTAATAAAAATCATGAATGATGCCGTGAAGGCGGGCAATATCATCCTTGTGATCGACGACCTCCCAGGGTTTATCCAAGGTGCGCTCGCCCTCGACGCAGACATCATGGGGGTGCTCGACCCTTATCTTCGGGGCTCGGCGCTACAAGTAATAGTTACCGCAGACAACTCCCGCTTCCATCAACTTATCGAACCCAACCAAGGCATCATGCAGCGTTTTGAAAAAGTAATGCTCACTGAGCCGGCAGAGGCATCGCTTGTGCGCATCATCGAAGAGGTCGCTGAAGGAGCAGAGCGCAAAAATCCTATTTTTTTCACTTACCCCGCCATTCTCGAGATTGTCCGCAGTGCACAAAATTATTTCTCAGACGGCATCATGCCCGACAAAGCCATCGACCTGCTCGTGGAGCTCACGCCGAGCATGCTCGCACGCGGCGGGCATTTGGTCAAAAAAATGGACGTCCTTGAATTTGTGAAAGAAAAAACCAATATTCCCGTTGGGGCTATCAGCGACGACGAGCGCGAGCGGCTACTGCATCTCGAGCAGCTCATGAAAAAACTTGTTGTCGGACAGGAGGAGGCACTGACGGTGATAGCCAATGCCATGCGTCGCTCTCGCGCAGGCGTGCGCAGTATGAGTCGCCCCATTGGCGCGTTTCTTTTCTTGGGTCCAACGGGGGTGGGGAAGACAGAGACCGCAAAGGCACTCGCGACAGTTTTTTTTGGTGACGAAGGCGCCATGTCGCGCATCGACATGAGTGAATATCAGGGTGAGGACGGGCTCAATCGCATGATAGGCACAATGGACGGGGTTTTGGGGACACTCCCCACCCTCCTCAAAGAGCACCCTTACGGAGTGGTACTCCTCGACGAGTTTGAAAAGACGAATCCGAAAGTACTCGATCTCTTCCTTCAGGTGCTCGACGAGGGAATATTTCATGATGCGCAGGGCAAAAAGGTGAATGCACGCAATGCGATATTTATCGCCACCTCAAATGCGGGAGCTCCACAGATCCGTGAAGCGGTGAAAATGGGCACCGACCTTGAGTCCGTAAAGAAGTCTATTATTGATGAAGTGATCTCAGCAGGGAAGCTCAAGCCCGAACTCTTTAATCGTTTCGACGGCATTATTCTCTTTCATCCACTGACACATGACGACTACCTCTCCATCGCACAGCTCATGCTTAAGAAATTGCAAAAACGACTACGCGAGAGGAGTATCGACCTCATCATTAATGACGTCCTCATTGAGGCGGTGATGCACTCTGGTATCGACCCGCAAATGGGTGCCCGCCCAATGACCCGTGCTATACAGGACGTTGTGGAGCAGAAAGTCGCAGAGAAAATCATCTCCGGCGCAGCCTCTCCCGGATCAAAAATAGAATTCACACGCAGCGACTTCCCCGAGCTGACAAATTAAAATTGTGATAGATTGCGGGCTATGTTAAATAATTTTTGGACGGAACTCCCTAAACCATTTTTTGTACTTGCACCAATGGCCGACGTCACTGACGCCGCGTTTCGCCGTATCATCACGAAGTATGCCAAGCCCGACGTGCTGTGGACGGAGTTTGTCGCAGTCGATGGACTGCTCTCTTTGGGGCGTGACGTGCTCTTGCGCGATTTTATGTACACCGAGGCCGAGCGCCCCATTGTGGCACAGATATTTGGCAGCAAGCCTGATAATTTTTTTAAAGTCGCACAAATGATAGCCGAGCTTGGCTTCGACGGCATCGATATCAACATGGGTTGCCCTGACAGAAATGTAGAGAAGCAGGGAGGCGGTGCGTCACTCATCAGGCACCCCAAGCTTGCGCAAGAAATTGTTCTTGCGACAAAAGCGGGTGCACCCACACTCCCCGTCTCGGTGAAGACACGCGTGGGATACAACCAGGTTGAGCTGGACACGTGGCTCCCCGCGCTCCTTGAAACAAACATTGCCGCCCTCACCGTGCATGCGCGCACAAGAAAAGAGATGTCCGATGTGCCCGCCCGCTGGAGTCACGTGGCAGAGGCGGTGTTGCTGCGCAATTCCCTTGCACCAGAAACGCTCATCATCGGCAATGGTGACGTGAAGGACTTGGGCGAAGCAAGGCAAAAGGTGGAAGATACCGGAGCAGATGGCGTCATGCTTGGTCGCGCTATCTTCGGCAACCCGTGGCTGTTCTCAAAAGACCAAAAAATGTCAAGACTTAGCCTTGACATGAATGTCTCCTCGGAAATTTTGATTCGAGAGAAGTTACAAGTGATGGTGGAGCACACGAAACTTTTTATGGAGCTTCTTGGTGACGTGAAAAATTTCGCTATTATGAAAAAACACTACAAAGCGTATGTGAACGGATTTGACGGCGCAAAAGAGCTTCGCATCGCACTCATGGAGACCAGTAGTGTAGATGAAGTAGAAAGCATCGTTACAAGGTGGCTGCTCGCGCACCACGCTTGACCATGATGGGTCATGTGCTATACAGAGCAAAGACAGACTTGAGGAGACCCAATGAAAATTTTTGATGCATTAACTTACGACTTCGTCTCGATGCTCGAGGGGTATGGGGTAATCAGAAATATGAAGTTTTGGAGTGCAATGCTCTCTATTCTTTGCACGCTGCACTTCATTATGGCGGTACTCGTGCTCCTTTTATTGCCCCTTTTTCCGAGTGATATGTACTTATCACAGGTATTTCTTGCAGTGCTATTTGCGTGTATCGGGTTCACTTGGTTTAGAGTGAGCAAGGAGTGTTCCCGCCGGATAAGGCATGAAGAGTAGCCCGACAGTCCCCACCGCATGTGGGGATTTTTGTTGGGGTAATGACTATTTTCTGCTTCTATAGTAGAGTATCGACAACTAATCGATAAACGGACTATTTGACCATGCAAACGAAAGTACACCACAAAGAAGAAAAGGCTACCGTAGCGGCCTCGGGCACCATCAAGCAGATCATTGGTGCGGTCGTCGACGTGCAGTTTCCGGGCGAGGTCCCACTCGTCTACACGGCGCTTGTGGTTTCGGGGGGAGAAAAGAACGTGGTACTTGAAGTTGCTTCGCACTTAGGGGGCAACCAAGTGCGCACGATTTCCATGGAGTCTACCGACGGACTGCGTCGTGGGGATACGGTCACCTCGACGGGAAAGCCCATGCAGGCTCCTGTTGGCGTCTCTGTGCTTGGGCGTATTTGGAATGTACTCGGCGAGGTCATCGACAACGAGGAAGCCCCAAAGGACCTCTCCTACGCACCCATCCACCGCGCAGCCCCTTCATTCAAAGAGCAGGCCACCAAGACCGAGATTTTTGAAACAGGCATCAAGGCTATCGACCTCATGACCCCGTTCATCAAGGGTGGGAAGGTCGGACTCTTTGGTGGTGCTGGAGTAGGGAAGACCGTGCTCATTCAAGAGCTCATCAGAAACATTGCCACAGAGCATGGAGGCTACTCTGTCTTTGCGGGTATAGGCGAGCGCACGCGCGAGGGAAATGATCTTTACCACGAAATGAAAGAGTCTGGCGTGCTCGCAAAGACCGCACTGTGCTTTGGTCAGATGAACGAAGTGCCTGGGGCGCGTGCACGCGTGGGGCTCGTGGGCCTCACCATGGCAGAGCATTTCCGAGACGTGATGAAGAAAGACGTACTCCTTTTCATGGACAATATTTTTCGCTTTACGCAGGCAGGCTCCGAGGTGTCAGCCCTCCTCGGTCGTGTGCCTTCGGCCGTGGGCTACCAGCCGACTTTAGCCGAGGAGATGGGTAAGCTTCAGGAGCGCATCACCTCTACCGCTGATGGCTCCATCACCTCAGTGCAGGCAGTCTACGTGCCTGCCGACGACCTCACCGACCCTGCACCGGCGACCACTTTCGCTCACCTTGATGCCACGGTAGTGCTCTCCCGACCCCTCGCTTCTCTCGGTATTTATCCCGCCATCGACCCTCTCGAGTCTTCTTCGCAGGCACTTGACCCCGTCGTTGTGGGCCGCGAGCATTACGAGGTTGCCACCAAGACGAAGCTCGTACTGCAGCGCTACAAAGACCTCCAAGATATCATCGCTATCCTTGGTATCGAAGAACTTTCTGACGAAGACAAGACACTCGTGTATCGTGCTCGTAAAATACAAAAATTCCTTTCCCAGCCATTCTTCGTGGGTGAAGCATTCACGGGTACCCCTGGCAAATATGTGCCCCTCGCAGAGACGGTGCGTTCAGTCAAAGAAATCCTTGAGGGAAAGCATGATGCAAAAGAGGAGCAGGCTTTCTATATGAAGGGCACGATCGACGAAGTGGCTTAGTGTTTACTTTCGCGAAGAACTTTGTTGACTGCGACGAGTGGTTCGGAGAACTTACTCAAAGTAAGTCCTCTCGAACACACCCATCTTGTCGCCTCGTTCTTCATCGAAATTAAACGACTACACAAATGCAAAATACATGAAACTCACCATATCAAAAATCGATAAAATATTATTCTCTGGGGATGCTGACTCGGTGACTGTACCAGGGTCTGATGGGGAGATGACCATCCTTGCCCACCACATGCCTCTCATCACTACGCTTCGGGCGGGCACAGTAACCGTAAAAATAAAAGACGCGAAATCCGAGACATTCCCAGTAATCTCAGGATTCCTCGAGGTAGGGAAAGAGGGGACTGTGATTCTTGTATAGGGTTAAGCACCTCAAGTGAATTTTTGTGCTGAATGGTGGCGCTATTCACAGTATTCTTCATGAAAAAACTTGCCAAAGTCTTCATAATCTGCTATGCTTTCAACAAGTTCATTTTCATGGAGGAAACGGGCTAAATCTTACAAACGCAAATCTTGCGTTTTGAGTTTTATTATTGTGTTTATTCATACGGTGAAATTCCGTTTATATATTTTACTAAATATGACTACGTCATTATTTGTCTCAAGTGGATATCGGGCAACGCTGCGAAAGCTCTGCGCCGGTTTTTTAATGCTCTCGCTCAACCTCACTGGAGGAGTCGGAGCGCTTTTTTTAACAGCAGAAGTCGCCTACGCAGCACCCCTCATTGCGGATTCTTTTGGGACAGGGGGCACAGTGCAGGATATACCACTTTGGGATGAGTCGGAGACTTTCGCGTCTTCCACTGTCGCACAAAACCCCTCCTTGTCGTCCGACGACACGGTAAGCCCCGACTTCGGCCGATTCGCAAAAATCGGAGAGGATGACTACATTTGTCGCATTGTTGACGGGAGAGGCTCCGCTGGCTTCACGCTCAGTTACCTATGGAGAGGAGATCCTGACGCAGAAGATGAAAATGGAAATCGGGACTACGGTGTCGTTGAGGTAAGAAAGGGCGCATCGTGTACCGCAAATGATGCTTGGACCAATATCAATACCCATAAGCTTGATGCAGGAAATAATGATATTCATGAAGCATGGGCTGCAATTTCTGGTGCCGTACTCGGCTCAAGTGTCGATGATGCAAAATTCGCACTACGATTTCGCAGCGAATCTTCATCTGCGGTTGAGCATTTGAGAATTGATGGTGTCAGTGTCCAGGGGGAGCCCATCGTACTTACTGTCCTCACTTCGGGAAATGGAGCCGGCACCGTAACAGGTGCGGGAATCAATTGCCCTGGGGACTGTACTGAGGCTACGACGAACACCACCACTCTCACGGCTGCTGCCATTCCAGGCTCAACCTTTGCAGGATGGTCTGGCGGTGGATGCTCTGGCATCATTCTCTGTGCGGTAACTATGAATGTAGCAAAGTCAGTCACTGCGACCTTCACCGTAAATAGTCACATCGTTACCGCAGTAAAGGCTGGTAATGGAAACGGAACAATAACTTCAACCCCTGCAGGCATTATCTGTGGCGTAGACTGTGATGAAGCATTTACTTACGGAACCTTCGTCACACTTTCTGCTTCACCGATGACTGGTTCGACATTCACCGGCTGGACAGGCGACTGTGCGGGTGCAACTTGTTCCGTAACCGTTAATGCAGCGAAGTCTGTTGTAGGAACTTTTACCCTGGATACTCACACTCTTACCGTGAGCACCACGGGTATAGGCTCGGTGAGCTCGCTTCCCGTGGGAATTTCGTGTGGTATGGGCGGAGGAACTTGTAATAACTCATTTAATTTTGGCGAAGTAGTGACACTGACTCCAGTCGCAGATACGGGTTATACATTCTCGTCTTGGGGTGGCGCATGTGTGGGTACAGGCGCCTGTGCTGTTACAATGAATGCAGCGAGAAATGTTGTAGCAAATTTTGTCACACTTCCTCCAGTAACCTGCCCACAAGGACAGACGGGGACACCCCCAAACTGCGTCACTCCTCCACTGTCGTGCGTAGCAAACACTTCAACAATGACGCGTGTTTCGAATACGACAGATGTCAAGGTTGGCACACCAACTGGATCTACTGCGGTTGCCGTAGGATTCATTCACACTGCATGGACTTCACTCATGGGCTCAACGTGGATTTGGAGCGAAAGCCCCATCACGAACCCAGCAACTGATCCCATCGAGTCATTCTTCGATGTCTTTACTGTCGTTGGTACCCCAACAGGTGGCACACTCACCATTGCGGGAGACAACACTTTTGATGTGTACATGAACGGCACATTGATTGGACAAGACACGTCCGGCACAACATACGGAGGAGTCATAACTATTTCTACGGGTGCAACACTCGTCGCAGGACAAAACACCCTTGAAATTCGCGTAAAAAACTGGGGAGTAGGAAGTACAGAAGGCAATCCCGCAGGACTCCTCTATAAGCTTACGGTGAATAAGAACGCATGTGTTCCTGCAAACGTTACTGTCACAAAGGTTGTTGTTGGAGGTGAGTCATCGACATCAAGTTTCCCACTATTCCTTGGGGAAATGCCGGTGACTTCAGGTGTTGCGGTTAGTGTTGCGCGTGGCACACACACCGTAAGTGAGACAAACACAGACGAAAATTACACACCATCGTATTCCGGTGATTGTGTCGCAAGTGAGGGTAATTCGCTGTATCTCTCGAATATTCAGGATTTAGTGGCAAAGAGAAACGCTCTTCGCGATGCAATAAACGTGTCGCCTCAAGATACTGCGGGAAATGCAATAATGGAGGGGTTCATTATCGACATCGATGGAAAAATCGACGCAATTCTTGGGGCTCTCTCGGGTACAATGACGGTTGCGTCGGGTGCAAGTGCATCTTGTACTATCACCAATACATACAGTCCAACCGTGGTTGCGTGTAATCCTGATGTGAATCTCATCGAGAACGCTGGCTTCGAGGCACCGATAAGTCTCGAAAATGGTAACTGGGGAATCATTCCATTCACCAATTCAGCGCTCAAATGGCTTGGAGCATTTGTGAACCCAACAAACACAAATAATCTCGGACTCGAGATACAGCAGAGCGCCGCAGGTGCTCCCGCAGAAGGTTTGCGGCTCGCCGAACTTGATGGATATCATCCTACGAAGATATGGCAGAGCGTTGTAACGAAACCGGGCTATGACTACGCACTGACATTCAAGTACTCACCACGTCCCGGTACAGCACTTGGCAACAACGTGCTGGAGGTGCGTAAGGACGGCCTTGCGCTTGGAGCACAGATCTCGCGCGGTAGCGCGTCGAGCAGTACCGAGTGGTCGACCGAGACACGAACATTTCTTGCTGATGGAAACACTACAAGCATCGAATTTGCTGATATGAGCGCAATGGATGATTCACTTGGAACATATCTTGACGATGTGCGGCTCAGCTGCGTCGGTCTTCATGTGCCCAAGACAACCATCGTCGCAACAAAGGTTGTCTGTGATGATGAAGCCGATCTCCCCAACTGGAGCTATGGTAGCTCAACTACAATTGACGCAAACACTGCGATCAACTGGGTAAATCAAAGTGGTGGCGAGTGCCGCCTAGAGAAGGATTGGAAATTTGAATGGGCACAAACTTCAGTCACCAATTTCCCAAGCGCAGATTATGTCGGTGAAGCGGGTGCGGGATGGACAGCACTTGGTCCGACCAATGCAAGTGGTGTTGCGACTGCACAGATTACGAACGGCGCAATGTCCTCAATTTGGATGCGCGAAGTACTACAGAGTGGATTCATTCCGTTCACCCTTCCCGGCACAAACAGCAACGTGAGCGCCGAAATGTACTGCAATGGCGATGTAAAGAATTACGACAATCTCGACTACGCACAACTTGGCGATGGCACAACCGCATACTGCGTTGCATTCAACGCACCGAAAGTGGTGCTAGACACAACTATGTCACTCACTGTTATCAAGCACGTCATAAATGACAACGGAGGCACAAAGGAAGCTGATGATTTCACTCTTCATGTGCGTCAACCAGCAGTAGATATGTGTACCAATGAATTCGGTATGCAGGAAACAGTTCCACATGGAATGTATCGTGAAGATGGAATGTGTTTTCCTTACAGTGACAATGTATTTAACACCGTCGTTGACTGGTTCTCGGTAAAGACTGCCTATGCCTTTATCGCGCTCTTCTCGCAGAATTATTTCCCTGGCGACGAGAGGGGGACAGTGGTCACCGTATCGCATGAGACTGACTACATCGTCACAGAAGACGCAGACGCACTCTACGCAACAACCATGAGTGTTGACTGTACTGGGCACATTGCACCAGGGCAACACAAGACCTGTACGGTCACAAATAACGATATTGCTCCTGTAGTAGTGCCACCAGGAGGCGGAGGTGGAAGCTCAACGTTTGACTACTGGGGCTGTACGAACCCTTCTGCGCCAAACTTCAACGCACTGGCCAATCGCGATGACAATTCATGTATTATCGGAGGTGGTAACGGTGGTGGAAGTGGTACTACTACCACGCAAGGAGAGGTCGCAGGTGCGTCGACCACAGAGCCCGAGCTCGCTCTCCCTTCTGCCTGTGTCGCAAACCCATACCTCCGCGACTTCATGAAGATGGGAAAGAAAAATGACCCTGAGCAAGTAAAGTTGCTTCAGACTTTCTTGAACGAGTTTGCCGAGGCAAATCTCCCCGTCTCTGGAATCTTTGGCCCACAGACAAAAAAGGCCGTAAAGAAACTGCAGAAGGCAAATCATACAGATATCATCCAGCCATGGATCGACGCAGGATACAATACTGCAAGCATCAAGGAGGGAACCGGCATCGTCTATAAGACGACAAAGTATTTCATCAACAAGAAGAAATGTGCAGAGTTGATGGACGCAATGCCCGAATTGAAGGGTGACCAAGGGATGACGAATTAGATAGAATCGACCTCATCCCAAAGACGATAAAAACTGGCTCAACAAAGCCGGTTTTTGTCTTCATGAAAAATTGCTTTTATTTAAAATTTATGCTATAATTGATTTCTGTGAGAATGATGCTCAAAAATGATTTTATCCCCCACAAGGGCAACGACTATCAGCCGCTTTTTCTCCGCTTTAAAATTGCCCTCGCACTACTCGTGATGGTACTCCTTCTTGAGGGGGTGTACCTCCTCTCTACTTTCGTCATACTTCCCAAGAGTAAAAATTTTGCCGCTATTTTCGCTGCAGTCCTCGTCGAGCAGACGAACAAAGAGCGAGCAACTGCGGAGCTGCGGATACTACGCCCCAATACTCAACTTGAAGCAGCAGCCAAATTGAAGGCGGAAGACATGGCGGCGAAAGGATACTTTTCGCACAACACTCCCGACGGAAAGACCCCGTGGCATTGGTTCAAACTTGCGGGGTATGAATACGCCGCTGCGGGAGAAAATCTCGCGGTCAACTTTACCTACTCCAAAGATGTGACCGAGGCGTGGATGCGCTCTCCGACCCACCGTGCAAATATCATGAGTGGAAATTATACTGAGATAGGAATAGCAACCGCAGAG
>JAYTEB010000084.1:0-4332 GCA_043735605.1 Candidatus Lloydbacteria bacterium
TCTTTGTTTGCTGCGGAAATAACGTATTCTGGGTACTCATCGAGTATGCACTCCGCGGCGGTTTTTGCTTCTCCTTCATCACAAGCTTTTTCACGCCCACTCCCGTGAAGGGCCTTAATGATTTCGACGGGGAAAAAGAGCGCTAGGTGCTGCACATTGGGAATTTCTTTGAGGATGCCGAGGAGTGCCGCTCGCACTTGTGGAATCTTCGTCAGAAAGAGCGAGTTGTTTCCGTAAGAAATCAATACTGCGCCACTTGAGATGAGCAGTCCTTGCCAAATATTTTCTGGAAATCTCCATCCGTACAGTGAAAACAGTGCGGGGTTGAGAACGAACGGAAAACTACCGGATAACATAAATAAGTTTTCACTAGCCCCCAGAGAAAGAAAATGTGCAAACAGTAAAACACATGCGAGCCCCTCAGCGACAAGTGCTTGCCTATTAATGAGATGACGCCGTTGTCCACCAGGCAAGCGCATGAAGAATCGCTGCAATGCCGACTCATCCCGATGATGGGGTTTTTCTGCGACGCGGTCATCCCACGCAGCGTCATTCATCTTGATAAAACCCCACATCATTTTCCGCATGCCATTCATGAAAAAGATGATTCCCACCATGAAAACGATGCTCAGCGGGACTCCGTCACTTGAGTGAACATAGGCAGCGTCACGGACATAGAGAAAGCCCAGTGTGACGCCCACGAGAAATGTGATTGCTCGAGAGATGATATACTCCCAAAGCTTACCCTCCTTCAATTTCCGAAAGTTTTTTTCATGGTAGCCGGCGTCGGACGTAGGCTTTGTATCCCCTGTTGCCATGGCAAATTCCTCATGTGAAAAGAATATCTCTTATCAACCTACCTTGAATTTGAAAAAAGTACACTCCCAGATTGCTAGACTCAAAAAAACCGCCCAACTGAAGGGCGGCTTACCCACCACGCCAAGGCTTAGCCTTGCTATTGGGGGTCGGCAAACAAACGAAAAAGCAGATTACATTTTTGAAAGAACGAAGCCTTTTAATTCAAGCAGTGAGACAAATTCATGTTTCTCTATACGACTCGCATGCTTAGGGTAGAAACCGGAGAAGGTTTGTTGTGAGGCAAAGAGGGAGAGCGCTGACTTCCCCTTAATGCCCACTGGTGAGGAAGCAGAGCGCAGTCCCCCAAAACACTCCGAATCTACGAGTGCGCCGGTGCACTTACGGTTCCAATACAGATTACCCGTGGGCATGCAATCAAGCATGGCAAGAAATGTCTCGGAATTTTCCGTAAAAAACGCTGCGGTGAGTGCAAACTCTGATAACGCAAGTAGCATCAACACCTCATTGATATTCCTATAACGGATCACCGTCGACACTGGTCCGAAGTACTCGGTATTCATGATCTCATAAGCATGCTTTGCAGAAGCAAGTGCTTCAGGTCGTGCCAGCATAATGGTTGGCGGAAAATTGGCTCCTGGTCCAATACAACCTTCTTTCTGATATAGGAGTGTTGAGTGTCCATCCTGAGTGGACAATGCACTTGCCACCTTGTGCTCAACCACTGATCGGTCATGATCGGTTGCCATTGCGCCAATATCAGCACCGCACTTCACATCACCGTAGACGAGCGCATCCATTTTTTCGCACAAAGCAGAAGCGAATAAGTCGAAATAATGGCTATTATGCACAAATGCAATACGGGCACTCGAGCATTTCTGCCCTTGTCGACCCACGACCGCCTTCACGTATTCCCCCGCTGCATAGGCTGGGTCTGCGTCACGTGCAACAACAAATGGATTTACCCCGCTCGTTTCTGCGGAGCCAATGACGAGTGGGGCTTTTGTACCCGCCCACCCGTTACGTAGCATTGTGCCGTGCTTTGCTCTTACTTCGTTGAGCACGGAAGTACTTCCGGTAAACGATATGCCAGAAATGTTGGGATCTACAAGCATCGCATCGACGACGTCCGCACCACCAGGGGCAAAATTAATGACCCCCTGCCATGGGATACCCATTTCCTCAAAAGCAATCTTCACTGTCTCAAATATGAGGTACCCAGTGAGTGCAGACTTCGGTGACGGTTTGCTGATGACGGCGTTGCCCATCGCGAGTGCCTTCGTCATCATGTCCATGGGAATAGCCCCAGGGAAGTTGAATGGCTCGATGTCGAGAAAAACACCATGAGGAAGGTAGCGGCGACCATTCACTTCACCCGCAAAACTTGGGGTAGGAAGTAGTTTATCTGCATGCAACTCTTCCAAATACATCGCAGTGGCGAGTGGGAAGTCGACTACTTCGTCCGTCTCCCCAATTTGCTCCCCACGACTCTGTCCTTGTTCATACGCCTTACTCGCACACAAAAGCCAGAAACGGCGCTTGGCGACTTCCGAAATTTTGAGCAGTAATTGGATGCGCAGTTGCCACGTCGTATCTTTGAAAAACTGCCTGCCTGCATCACGTATGCGCGGCAAGTACGACTCAAGGCGCATGTGCGACGAATCAAAGTTGGGGAAACGACCAATAACTACATTTGGTTCATTGGGGTCACGAGTTTCAAAACAACCAACTGCTGAGGCATAGATGAACTCGCCATCCAGTATCCAAGGATACGTTTGCCCCAAATACCCCACTTCAAATTCCCGCATTCCATTTTCGATCTTCGCAAGGATTTCAGGGTCTTTGGGATTCGGATACGCCTTGGCACCAAATTCCCTCGTCAGGCGGGTACGTAATGTCATGTGATACTCCTTCAAAAAACTCTTATCCACGATCAAATCTACCCGCAATGTGTAGCATTGTCAAAGTACTAAAGCTCTGGTAGAACGAAGAGAGAGATTTGTGTTATTTGACCTTATAAAGGAGGAAGATTATGTATCTTTCAGACCCACGCGCAAAGAAAGTGAAAAAAACCTTGGACAAGCTACATGCTGACCTAGCAGCGCTGTTTGGTGACGACGACTTCCGACCCCCGAAAGAAGCCGCCTTACATCTACAGGATACCTTTGGTGCCAAACACTACTCCCGCGAACAGGGGCTCGTCCTCGACCACGCAGAAGGCTGCTTTGTATGGGACACTGCAGGGAAAAAATACCTCGACTGCATCGCCACGTACAGCGCGATTGCCAGCGGCCACGGAAACATTGAGCTCATCGCTGCAGCGCTAAAGCAGCTCTGCAAAATGACGAGTGCGCCCAATCGGTTCATCAACGACACTCAACCGCGCTTACTCAAAGAGATAGCTTTCCTCACGAGCCAAGATGGCGTCATCCTCATGAACACAGGCGCAGAGGCTATTGATACAGCCATCAAGGGTGCACGTCGATGGGCGTATCGCAGAAAGGGAGTTCCCGAGAACAAGGCAGTCGTTATTTCTGCACATGGTAATTTTCATGGCCGAACACTCAACGCAGTCGGACTTTCCGCAACAGATAAATATCGCTTAGATTTTGGCCCATTTCCCGAGGGGTATGCCAAGGTACCGTACGGGGATATTGAGGCGTTGCGCGTCGCGATCACACCAAATACTGCCGCATTTATTGTCGAACCAATCCAGGGTGAAGGGGGCATTGTGCTCCCTCCGCAGGGATACCTAAAGGCCGTTCGCGAACTCTGCACCAAGGAAAATGTACTACTCATTTTTGATGAGATACAAACAGGTCTTGGGCGTACGGGGCTTTTGTTTGGCGCGTATTGGTCCGGTGTGCACCCCGACGGTGTAGTACTTGGAAAAGCACTCGGGCAGTATGTAGCGGTCTCTGCATTTGCTGCGCGGAAGGACGTCATGGACTGCTTCGACGCAGGCTCACATGGAAGTACCTTTGGTGGCACAGCACTCCCCTGTGCTGTCGCACTGAAGTCGCTCGAGCTCATACGTCGCGATAACTATGCGTTGGTGCGCAACTCACTATATATGGGGAATTACTTTAACATGCGGCTGAGGATGTTAAAAAGTACAGCCATAAAGGAAGTGCGTGGGAAAGGACTTTTTATCGGCGTGGAGTTTGACTCTGCACTTGCTTCCCCTGACGTCGTTTGCTCAAAATTACTCGAAAATGGGCTCATGGCTGGGGTCGCGCAAAAAACAGTACGCTTTACCCCCCCACTGGTGATTACCTCAACTGAGGTCGACCTCGCCGTGGAGATCATTGCCAAAACTATTGGAGAGCTTTCTCACCGCAAGTGAATGAGAAAAACCCCGTGCCATGGCACGGGGATTTTTATTTGCTCTGTCGCAAGAGTTGCTCAAGAAGACGAAATACGAAGTCTACAGTTTTTGGTGAATCGGTTGTCGTATACTCCTCAAAGTCTGGGTTGTACTCCATGATTTCAATTTGTCGGAGTTTTCCGCTGTGT
>JAYTEB010000085.1:0-1807 GCA_043735605.1 Candidatus Lloydbacteria bacterium
TCTCGCACAAGTGGGAGTGTTGCGCATGGTGCAAACGTTTGTTGCAGGACGCGCAGCACGCATCATCGTGCCAAGCAAATACCTCAAGGGAGTTGTTGCTGCATGGGGAATATCTGAGGAAAAAATAACAGTGATATACAATGCTTTCGCGGGTATCGAGCGCATGTCGGAGTGCGACACCGTGCGCAAAGAGCTCTCCCTACCCCCGTCAGTACCAGTCCTCGTCTCTGCGGGGCGTCTGGTGCCATGGAAAGGCTTCCCCGTGCTTATCGCAGTAGTGGAAAAGTTGCGAAAAGATTATCCCGACATAAAACTATTTATTGCAGGTGGTGGCCCCGACGAGGCAGCATTGCGCGCACTTGTGGTGGAAAAAAATCTCGCGAGCACCATTGTGCTTCTCGGCAATACTCAGCGAGATGTGCTTATGAAATACGTTCGCGCTGCAGACGGCTTTGTGCTAAACACGGGCTACGAAGGGCTCTCGCACCAGCTCCTCGAGGTGCTCGCAGTGGGGACGCCAATCGTGACGACCGCAGTCGGCGGCAACGTGGAAATCATCGAACACAACGCGACGGGCATCCTCGTGCCATTTAATGATGAGGCAAAACTCGAAGAAGCAACAAGGAGCGTGATTGATGACAAAGAGCGCTCTGCCCAAATGGCAACAAGAGGCAAAGAGTTCGTCGCCCAATTCACCGTGGAGCGCATGGTGGGGGAGACCTCTGATCTTCTAAGTTCAATTACTTAAATTAGTAACGGAGTGACATTTTTTATAGGACTCATGTTATTCTGTATACATTATGAACGTACTTGCGATCGGGCTTGACCCACTTTTACTCGACCCTGCATCCGTTTCTATGAAGCGTCAGCATGCGTATTATCGGGGGCATAATGCCACTATTCTCGTGCTACGCTCGGGCAAAGCAGTTTCTTGGACTGAGGGCACCATTCGCACCATGTGCTATGGGGGCGGCGGAAAAGCTGATGTCCTCTTTCGCGCGGTGAAGGGACTACTTGGAGAGAAAAGGCAATACGATCTCGTCATTGCACAGGACGTGCTCTGGTGTGGTTTGATCGCATATTTCGTCATTCGCATGCACGGAGGAAAGCTCGTCACGCAACTGCATGGGAATTATCTTGATAACCCGCAGTGGATCAACGAGAAACCTGCGAATATTTTCTTAAATAAAGTCGGCAAATTTGTTTTGCGCAAGAGTGCGGGCGTGCGTTGTGTGAGTAGAAAAATCCAAGACCAAGTTGTCACACAATTTGGATACCCAAAGGAGCGCACGATTGCAAACCCCATCGGTACTGACCTCACCCTCTTTACGCCTGAGGGAGTTTCAATAGGAAGCCCCGAGCGGTTTGTTATTTTTGCGCAGCGCCTCATTGCAGAGAAGTCCCCGATGCACTATGTGACCATCATGCTCGACTTGATGGGCAAGTACCCCGACCTGCATGCAGTGATAGCAGGAGAGGGGAATTTGAAAAAGGACATGCAAGATGCGTTTGTCAGAGCTGGGATAGCCCACCGTGCGCACTTCCTCGGGCACGTGGGACTCGCCCAGCTCGCTATGTATTATCGCAAAGCTATTTGCCTCCTCCACACTGCAGGCTGGGAAGGGTGGGGGATGCCGATGATAGAGGCGATGGCGTGCGGAGCACCTGTGGTGTCTACGGACACGGGTTGTGCGGGGGAGGTCGTGATAGACGGGCGAAACGGCTTCGTGCTGCCCATTGACGACGTGGAGGGCATGAGGGGCAAGACCGAGGAATTGGTAAAAGATGAGGTGTTACGAGCCAAATT
>JAYTEB010000086.1:0-1802 GCA_043735605.1 Candidatus Lloydbacteria bacterium
TTTTCCCTCGCCCTCATTGGTGCTGTGTATTACCGCTTTCCGGCACGGCACATTGTCGTCGTCATGGTGACGGGTACAAAGGGAAAAACAAGTACCGCAGAGATTCTCAATAATATTTTTGAAGCAACTGGGGCCTCGACCGCGCTCCTCGGCACGCTCCGATTCAAAGTGGGAGATAAGAGCGAGCGCAATATGCGCAAGATGACCATCCCCGGAAGATTCTTTGTGCAAAAGTTTCTCCGCGACGCAGTTGAAGCTGGCTGCACACACGCAGTCGTTGAGATGACTTCCGAGGGGGCGAAGCAATTCCGCCATCGCTTCATTGACGCGGACGCGCTCATCTTTACCAACCTCTCCCCCGAGCACATTGAGTCGCATGGATCGTATGAGAATTATCGTGATGCAAAACTCTCTATTGCACGCGCACTCGCACACTCGCGCAAGCCCGAGCGGTTCATGGTTGCAAATGCCGACGATAAGGAAGCGCACCTGTTTTTGAACATCCCCAACCTTACCCCTTCTCCTTACTCCCTCTCAGACGCAGAGAATCTTCGAGTGAATGAATCAGAAGCAGAATTCACCTTCCACGGCAAACACACCACGAGCACCCTCGGTGGGGAGTTCAACGTCTCAAACGCCATCGGTGCTGCCACCTGTGCCATGCAGCTTGGCATCCCACTCGACGCTATTGTGAGGGGTATCGCTGCAACTAAAAAAATAGAGGGGCGTATGGAGCGCATTGAAGCAGGACAAACGTTTCCCGTCGTCGTCGACTACGCACACACTCCCGACTCGCTCGAGGCTATTTATGGAGCATTTACGGACTACAGCATCATTGCCGTTCTCGGGAACACAGGAGGTGGGCGAGACAAGTGGAAGCGCCCCGTCATGGGCAGCATCGCGGAGCAGTACTCTGCCGAAATAATCCTCACCAATGAAGACCCGTACGATGAAGATCCTCTAGTAATTCTGCGAGAAATACAAGGTGGCATGAAAACAAAAAAGCCCACCGTCATCCTCGATAGGCGCACTGCCATCGCCCATGCACTTTCACAAGCACAGAAATACACAAATCCTGCAATTTTAATAACCGGTAAAGGCACCGACCCATTCATCATGGGCCCAAAGGGAACAAAGGAGGACTGGGACGATCGCCGCGTGACGGAAGAAGAGTTGAAAAAGCTACTCAATAATAACTGAGGAGTCTTCAGAGTATCAGACATCAAACATCCGAAACATGGCAATGCCGTATGCAACGGCGACGTTGAGGGACTCTTTCTTGCCACGCATGGGGATTTCAACGATGGTATCAGCGTGTTTTTTCATCGCTATCGAGAGCCCGCGCACTTCGTTCCCCACAATGACGAGTATTTTTTCTGACTTCGCGCCGAACTTTTTGTAATCAACCGCGCGTGCATCCTGCTCTATGGCGACCACTTCAAATCCTTCTGCTTTTAATTTCCGTATCAATACAGCAGGATTCTTTGTGTAATCCCACGGAATACTTAGCTCTGCGCCGAGGGCAGTCTTTGCTATTTCCTTGATAGGGCGGAGAAACTTGTCGAGTGGAAGCGGTGAATAGCCAGAAAGATACACATGAGATACCCCAATAGCATCGGAGGTACGGAATATCGAACCCACATTGTGTGCGCTACGAATATTGTGTAGTAAGATGCGAATTTCCTGTGCCACAAAGTCATAGTACCTCGCCCTTTAAGAAATCAAAAACCTGTGTTAGTATCGCTATGTTTCGGTATTTCTATATACTTTAACTAAGCCCCTATAGCTCAGCCGGTAGAGCA
>JAYTEB010000087.1:0-1792 GCA_043735605.1 Candidatus Lloydbacteria bacterium
CTCGGAAACACGGAGGGGGTGGACCTCACAGAGAAGCCCACCCTGACACCCCGTGAAGACGAAATACTCGCTGAGTTTAATGCTGTTGCCATATACATCGACCAGCATATCCGCGAATTCAAACTTCATCTTGCAGGAGAGAAACTCTACGACTACACATGGCACATATTTGCTGACGTGATACTCGAAGAGAGCAAGGTGGCACTCATGAGTGAGGATGCCGACACAGGTGCGTCACGCAAGTGGCTCCTGCGACACATTTTCGAGGAGCTCCTCAAGCTCCAGCACCCATTCATTCCATTTATTACGGAGGAAATATGGGGAAGCCTCGGAGACAAAACACAGCCCCTCCTCGTGACTCCGTGGCCGGTGAGCGCACAAGAATAATAGTGCACAAGTAGCTTATTGTAGATCTTTTCCATGCTCGCAGACATATCATCCACAACATTATTCATCGCGCTCCTTGTGGGCATACTCCCTACAGTGTTTTGGCTTTGGTTCTGGAGGCACGAGGACACACTGCACCCAGAGCCGCGCGGACTCATACTCCTTGCTTTCCTTGCGGGGATGCTCGCCACCACCCTCGCCTACCCTATTGAAAAATATATTGCGACGCACGTCGTTGCAAACGACTTTGTGCTGCTCTCGCTCTGGGCAGTCACCGAGGAGGTACTTAAATTCGTCGCCATTTACATCGTCGCACTGCGTACGGCGTACTTTGACGAACCTATAGATGCGGTTATTTACTTTATCACCATAGCCCTAGGCTTCGCTGCCCTCGAAAATGCCATGTTTCTCTTCAACCCCATAGGGGACGGCGACGCCCTCGCAACCATTCTGCTTGGTGGCTTCCGATTTATTGGAGCAACGCTACTACACGTAGCGGCGAGTGCGAGTGTGGGTGTTTTAATCGCATTCGCATTCTACGAAACACGTTCGGAGCGCGTCATCGCAGGCGCCATAGGCCTTGCTATTGCAATCGTATTGCACACCCTCTTTAACTTCTCTATAATTATCACAGGTGGGGAATTTCTCTATCAGATATTCGTTGGATTGTGGGTATTTATTGTTGTAATCATTCTTTTTTGTGAGCGCATAAAATTAATGGCCCCACGATCCCACGTGCTCTACCCACACACCGGAGTGGTGCTTAATATCCCCCGAAAGCCACTGTCATCGATAAACTAAATTTACACATTATGCAAGAACGCAAACAATCATTCCTCGAACGTCTTACGGGGGCACAAGTACTCGACGATGACGCCCCACACATGAGTGACGCTCCTCGCTATGCACGCAACAGTGGAAACATTCACCACGAGCAGCCACGAGCAGGCGAGGAAGATCGCTACGTGGAGGATGATGAGGTCGAGGACACAGACACTGAGGCAGACGATGACGAGGCGGGCTTGGCGATAGATATGTACGAGTCCGACAACGAGCTCGTGATCCAGAGCATGATCGCGGGCGTCACTACAGAAAATTTGCAGATTGCCATCACTCGCGACATGGTGACTATTCGCGGTAAGCGCATTCCCCTTCACGGAATCCCCGAAGAGCGCTACATAGAGAGGGAGCTCTATTGGGGGGTCTTCTCGCGTGAGATCCCACTTCCCTTTGAGATAGACACTGACGGTGCCGAGGCAGTCGAAAAATATGGACTCCTCATTATTCGGCTCCCAAAGCTTGATACAAACCGCATACAGGAGCTGAAGGTGAAGTCAATTTAATTCCCGTCTCAATATAAAAAATACCCCACGTATGGGGTGTTTTGCTTATATTGGCGAAATGA
>JAYTEB010000088.1:0-4288 GCA_043735605.1 Candidatus Lloydbacteria bacterium
GGGTTCCGCCGCAACGCCATTTTGCAATATTACCAGTGCGATGGGTACGTTCTTGTCTTCTATTTCAAGTTGAACCAAGAAAGAGATTGCCTCGAGGAAGTTTGGCCGCTCAGCCAATGCTAGTCGTAGATATTCTTTTGCTTTATTTCTATCTCCTGATGCAAACTCGAGGCGTGCGAGCACAAAAAGCACACGGGGGCTTTTGGGGTTGAGGCGGAGCGCCTGTTCGTAGCTTTGGCGAGCTGGGGGTATAGTATTTTGTATCCCCATCGAACCAAGTGTGTCATAGACACCACCAAGCTGCAGGTGGTTTTCAAAATTTGTCGGGTCAAGCTCTACTGCACGCTCTGCGTCGGTGCGCGCCAGAGCGATATATTCATTGGCGTACTGTGCCAACTCAGCCTCTGGGAGACCTCTATCAGGAAGATTTTGCAGCTTAAGCAGGGCGAGATTTGAAAGTGCGCGGTGATATACATCTCGCTCAGAAAGAGTAATCGCGTGGCGAAGTGCTTTCTCTGCCGTCTCCATCTCACCTTTTCCCATAGCAGTTTGTGCGTCGCGAAAAGCGATCAAAGACGATACTTGGCGGTAAAGGAGGGTGCTCGACGCAACAACACCAACGATCACAATGATAATGACCGGAGTGAGCACCATGGAGAGTTTAGACTTTCCCCCAAAGACGAGGTGATACGTTCCGACCATTCCCTCTCCTACGAGAAACGCAATAAGTGCACCAGTGAAGAGAAACGCGAAACCGAAAATAGTGATGTTGGGAAGGTAGAAAAATGCGAGGCTCCAAAAATACAGCACGAGAAGAAAGAGTGAGAATGAGAGGTATGCGGCGATACGATCTTTTGTAAAAAGTAAAAATATCTTCCTACTTTTTATGAACAACACAAATATAAAGGCAAGCCAGAGTAGTGTGCCGATGAGACCCGTAGTACTGAAGTAGGTCGGGATACGCCCAACGCCAAAGTCGAACGAAGAATCCCAGAATGGCGTGCGATTCATGTCTGTTGTTTTGTGTGTGAGGTATGCACTCGCAAAACGATTTGGACCGGTACCAAACAATGGGGAGTCTTTAATACTGCTGGTAATGATATTAAACGTATACGAGGGAGTGAGTACGACCTCAGAATACGGAGAGGCATTGAGGGTTTTTGCCACAAGAGAAGCAATGTTTGCACCCTCTTTTCCCCACGACACCAGAGAAAGACCTGTTCCATAAAGCACAGAAACCAGCAAAATGAGTGTCGCAAACCATGGGAGGTGGTGCAAGGCGCGCTTGTGAAACGGCTTATGTGGATGCTGATGTCCACCTTCAGACTCAGCATGCTGTTTTGCGCGTTTATGCGACTGCTCTCCTTCATACACCGCAAAGGCAACGAGTAGTGAAACGAGTCCGAAGAGTATCCTCCAGAGCATCGTGAAGTCGACAAGCAAGAGGAAGAATAGACCTACAGTGAGAATCGCATAGGCGGGTATGCGAATCGTTTTATTTTGTGGAAAAAAGTAAAGCGTAGAGAGTGCGAGGAGCATCATTCCCCCATAGAGAGCCGCCATGTCGTTCCATTTTCCGATAGGCGTGAGTACTGCGCTATTGAAAAGACCGAAGTCTAAAAAGTCAGCACCAAAAAAGTGGCGCGAAAGGTGGTAGAGCATCATGATGCTCCCAGAGAGGATGAAGGATGCATACAGCATGAGCGTGCGGTCGCGGTCTGTGAACACGAGCGAGCTCATAAAAAGCAGGAGGAAAAGAGTGATGAATGAGTTGACGGTGCCTATGTCGTACCCACTTCCAACAAAAGAAAGCATGGGGGTGGGTGACATTAGCGCCGCAAATACAAATTGCACCACAAGGAGCAGGGAAACGAGCAGCAGGAGACTCTTGGGGATGTCGAGATGCCCGTCACGAAGCCGAGAGAGCGCCCAGATCACGACTGCAATGAAAACAGCGCCTTCGAGTAAAATCATTTTTGCAAACTCGGGCGCAATGAGGCCTCCTGGGATGAAAAAGAGTGGGAGCAAAAACGAGGTCGCGAGCAGCCCCCAAAGCAATGCGCGATCTGAGAAAAGCTTGTGGGAGAGCACTTTGCCGAGAAGGATTTTCGCGAGCACAGATGATCCCCCCTTATTTGACTCCTGTTGTTCGTCTGACATAGATAATAGCCTTAATTATAGAACTAATAAATAACAATTCCGCACATTGTGGCGAACAAACCACTCTTCCTCCAAGAAGATAAGTTACTAAAAAGTATAGCACGCGAAATGCGTCAGCGTGCGTGGATAAACTAAAAAAAATATATATTGTGCAATAAAATACACTAGCTGCCAATAGCACCGTGGTACCCCCTTCTTCCTTGACCCACTTTTACCCCAGCAGTACGAAAGATTTTAAATATCTGCTTTCTTGGAGACTTCGATGCGCGAGCGGAGGTCATGCAATACGTTGTTGTACGCAATGAACGCTTCATACGGGGTGTCATAGGGGTTAAAGTATTTATGTACATCACCATCAGCAAACCACTTGGTGCACATATAGTAGAAGTGGTCGGAGGTTTGTAGCTTACGCCAGTCTTCGATTATTTGGGAATCCCCTGTCTCAAGTACGTCTTTCTCGAGTGCATAAATATTCGTGAGTGCCTCCTCCTGCATCCCATTTGAGCGCCACGCAGAGAGGTCGCGTTCTACGTCTGCCCACGATACGTAGTTGTGCGCATCAAACTCGCCCACCGAAGGGTACTTCGCCGCGGCCTCCGACGGAGTGATGAATTCGTTGTCAGGGTGTTTGAGTATCTCTCCAGGGAGGGCACGCAGAAAATTAAAAATACCCGTATCCTCCCACTGATGCTCTCCGAACGTCTCGTAGTCCATAAAAAGGTTCACCAAGTTGCCGTTACCATTTATGTTGTTCACCCACTGTGTAAACTTTTCGGAGGTGAGTGGCCATTCAGCCCAACTCCGCGACGAGAAGCGAAATGCAATATCGTCTGAAAGTTTGTAATTCTTGAGCAGTGTTTTTATTTCTTTTGCCCCAGGAGACTGATACACAAAGTTGGGGCTACGCCACCCAAGCAGGTGGTCGGCACCCTCAGCGAGGATGCTCTTATAGCCCATTTGTTCGACATATGTTGCGAGTTCATTACTATAAATAAGCTCGGTATTTCGAAATGTCGTCGGAGTGACTCCAAAAAGCTTTTCTACTTTCTTGCGATGCATCTCTACCTGCCGAACAAACTCGTCCTTGGAGTAGAGAAATGCGAGGGAATGATAGTAGGTTTCGTCGAGGATCTCCACGCGTCCAGTCGCAACAAGCTTCTGGAATGAAAGGAGGGTTTCTGGAGAAAACTTTTCGAGCTGCTCAAGGAAAACCCCAGAGAATGAGTAGGCGATTTTAAACCGTGGGTGCTGCTCTAGGAGCTCAAGCATAAGTTTATTAGTGGGAAGATAGCACTTCGTCGCCACCTTATGTAAAATCTTCTCGTTGTTTATATCGCGGTCAGATTTGTCGTTGAAATATTCATGGTCATTACCCACATCAAAGATGCGATACTTATTGATGCGATAGGGTTGATGTACTTGAAAGTAAAAGCAAACAGATGCCATATGTGTTATTGGGCTTGATTTATGATATCCTCGTAAACTTGAGCGCACTTCCCTGCTGATTTTTCCCACGTGAGATGCTCAACGTCCTGACTCCCCAGTTCACCGAGTGTGCGCTGTAGCCCCCCACTCGAGACCACGCTCACGATCTTGTCGGCCATATCGTCAATATCCCAAAAATCAGATTTTAGTACATGGGTGAGTACCTCAGAGACTCCAGACTGTTTCGAGATGAGTATCGGCGTACCATTCGTGAGCGCCTCAAGCGCAGTGAGACCAAAGGGCTCTGAAACTGACGGCATCACGTAGAGGTCTGCTGCACGATAGAGCTGCAACAGGTCGTCTCCGCGTACAAACCCCGCAAAGACGACTCGGTCGCCAAGCCCCATGTCCGACGCAAGGCGAATGATTTGGTGTTCCATGTCTCCAGAACCAGAAATTATAAAAAGTACATTCGGATCAAACTCGAGGACGCGCTTTGCAACCTTAATAAAGTAATCTGCGCCTTTTTGTATAGTGATGCGCCCCACAAAAAGAACGATCTTCTTCCCCTCTGCCCGGATTGAGTCGAGCACCGAGGGGAGGTGGTGTCGGTACTCTGCGTGATTGATCCCGTTGTGCACCACCGTCACCCGCTCGGGGGGTATGTCATAGTGTGTGACAATAACATTCTTTGTGTGTTGGG
>JAYTEB010000089.1:0-1779 GCA_043735605.1 Candidatus Lloydbacteria bacterium
GTCCCGCCACCCACAACCTTCACGGTAACTGCATACTTCACGACAAATCCCTCGCGATCAAGCGGAGCATTTACGATAGCCTGCAATTCCATCGTGCCAAAATAGCTCTCGAGGGCGCGATCATTAATCTTGAATGAATTCTTTGTAGACTCCGTGGCACGGACGCGCGCAATAGCGGTCTTCCTGCGGCCAACAGCCTCGATGTATTTCGTCGCTGATTTTGGTGCTGCGTTGGGTTTTGGGGTTGCGGTTGTTGCCATATTTGGGTCTTAGTCTTCAATAATTAAATGTTTCAAGCGTTTATCACGCAGCGTGTTTGTGGGAAGCATCCCCTTCACCGCACGAATAAGCGCATCTCCGTGTCCCTTCTTTTCGATGACTTGGCGAAGTGTTGGTGACTTTGCGTTGCCGAGATATCCACTGTGGCTGTGATATTTCTTCTGGCGCATCTTTTTGTCAGTAATAGAAAGTGCGCTTGCGTTTTTTATGCGCACGGTGACGTTCGCGACGACGTTCTTGGCCACGCTGGTTGAATTTTTAGCCAAAAGAACCGACGCAGCCTCGCTTGCGACGCGTCCGAGCGCCCTACCCTTAGCATCAATGACATGTTCCATGTTGGTATCTTTTGGTTAAAAATTAAATAAGTTCTATTGTGGCCATTGGGCTCGCATCTCCTCGGCCACTGCGCGCGCCAATCTTGGTGATGCGTGTGTACCCTCCACTGCGACCCTTATACTTCGGAGCAATCTCTTTTACGAGCTTGTTGGTGATGTCGATATTGTTGTACAAACGCGACTTGATAAGACGCACTACGGGGATAGTTCCCTCGCGGGCCTTCGTGATCATCTTCTCGACCATTGGGCGAAGTGCTTTTGCTTTTGCCTCAGTCGTCATTATCTTCTCATGCGTGAGCAAAGAGAGCACCAAAGAGCGCATGAGGGCCTCGCGCTCCCCCGCTTGTCGTCCGAACTTCTTGTTTTTGTTGTGGTGTCTCATACGCTTTTTGGATAATGACTAATAATAAATAGCTATTGGTGTTACTACTGCTTGAGCGTAACGCCGAAGTTGGAAAGTGCGCGCTTTATCTCCTGCACGCCCTTCTCACCAAGTCCGTCGATACCCATCAGATCATCTTCTTTCTTGCGCACCAGCCCTCCGACAGTGCGAATATTTGCGGTGTTGAGGGCATTCTGTGTCCGAGCCGAAAGGTCGAGTGAATCAATGCGAGTCTTCAGGAATTCTGTGTCGACAGAGCCATCTTCGTCTGTGGCATCTTCAGCGGAAGCCTGCTCTTCAGGAACCTCTTCGCGAATGATCTCTTCCTCCTTAAATCCGATGATAGCCTTGAGCTGATGAATCATTATTTCAATAGCACTCTCGACCGCAGAGCGAGGGGTGAGGGTACCGTCTGTCTCGATGGTAATCTTCAGGCGGTTGTAGTCTGTGCGGTCCCCCACGCGCATCGTCTCCACTTCGTAATTCACGCGGCGAATGGGGGTGAATGCTGCGTCGAGTGCGATGGTGCCTATCTCTACTTTATCCTTGCGAATCGCCTCTTTCGGCAAATACCCGAGGCCCATTTCGATCTTCATCTCTGCGTCGATGCTTGCATTTTTATCTGTCAGCTCACAAATATACTGTTCGGGGTTGAGCACCTCCACGACTCCGTTGGTGGTAATGTCTGCAGCAGTAATCTTCTTCGCTCCTTTCACTGAAAGAGTGATGACTTGTGGTTCGTCTGAATGCAGCTTCACGCGGACTTTTTTAAGGTTGAGGATA
>JAYTEB010000090.1:0-4262 GCA_043735605.1 Candidatus Lloydbacteria bacterium
TCGGCCGATCGACTGCTTTTACGGTGTTCTTCGTTAAACACTCAGCTACTTCCTGGGGAGCTATTTTGGCACAATGGAATTGCAGGCTATCGTAAATGCCCCGCTCGACCGCGAGGGATTTGTCGTGAAGTATGCAGTTACCGTGAAGGTTGTGGGTGGCGGGACGCACGCTCAGGCAGAAGCTATTCGCCACGGACTCTCTCGCATCATCGTTATGGAGGACGCTGAGCAGAAGGCCGAGCTCAAGAAAATGGGATTCATCCGCCGCGACCCACGCAAAAAAGAGCGTAAGCACTTTGGATTGAAGAAGGCCCGCAAGGCATCCCAGTGGTCAAAACGCTAGTTTTGAAACTTCAAGAAATGACAAACAATCCCGAAGGGGATTTTTTGTTTGCACTCAGGCTTCGGTGTTATATACTATATGTATCCATGGATGATTTTTTGAAAATGGATTTGTTTTTTGTCGTCACCACGGCGGTCGTTTTCCTTGTCGGCCTGTTTGCACTCGTCGCACTTTTCTACCTTGTGCGCATATTACGCAGCGCAGATCACGTCATGGGGAATGTGCGCATTGAGTCTGACACCATTCGCGAAGACATCGGGATTCTTCGTACAAAGATCAAAGACGAGGGGATTCGGCTGAAGCATTTTGGTGAGTTATTCGAAAGTATGTACACTCGCAATGTTTCGCCAAAGGGAAAAAGAAAGACAAAAAGTGAAGAATAATTTTTTATGCGCACTCGTTATCAATAATTTTCGAAATGTATGGCAAAAGCAAATAATAAAAAGAAGGTAGCGGTGGGAGTAGGATTGGGACTCGCAGCAGTTGCTGCTGCGGGCGCAGGGTATTACTTTTATGGAAGCAAGTCTGCGGGATCCAATCGGAAGAAGGCAGCAAAGTGGGCAACAGACCTCGAGACCAAAGTAAAACACAACGCAAAGAAACTTAAAAAGATTGATCAGAAGGCATACGCAACGATTGTCGACGAGGCGACAAAGGCATATGCGAGTGTAAAGTCGATCGACCAAAATGACTTGCGAGGAGCTGCAACGGAGTTGAAGCGTAATTGGAAAAATGTCGAGGCTGAGATTGTGCGTAGTATGAAATCGGGAAGTAGCAGTGCAAAAAAGACCGCCGTAAAAACAGTGGGAAAAGTCGTTGCTCGGGCAAAGAAGGTTACCAGTAAGGCACCCGCAAAAAAGAAGGCTGCCGCCAAGAAAAAGTCATAATGAGCGGTTGTCAAAATTGCGCCTGCGGTGCAAAGGAGGAGGTAAAGGTCTGTCCACCAAACGGTGGTGCGGTCACTCTTGACGCAAACGGGAAGTGCCCCTGCGGCAAGAGTCTTGACGAATGTTGCCACAAAGACGAGATCGGGGCAGTGGAAAATCCCGCCATCGGAGAATTGTGCGAACCAGTCTCTGGAAAGAGTGTTTGCTAGTGAGTGAAGCATCAAAAAACCGTACCCTACGTGCGGTTTTTTGATGCTTTCACATGACTTTGCAGAAGACGGGCTTCGCGGGTTATACTCATCATATGAGCGAACTCGCATTGTATCGGAAATATCGACCCACGAAGTTTGCTGAGGTACTCGGGCAAGAGCAGTCCGTCGCTCTTTTAGAACGCGAGATTAAAGAAAAATCCATTTCGCATGCATATCTTTTCTCTGGAGGACGCGGCACAGGAAAAACGACCGTCGCGCGTATTTTTGCATCCACGATTGGCTGCAAGCCTGCCGACCTCTACGAAATGGATGCTGCGTCGAATCGTTCAATCGATGACATTCGTGAACTGCGTGAAGCAGTGCGCAGTATGCCATTTGAGTCACCCTACAAGGTCTACATCATCGACGAGGCACACATGCTCACCAAAGAAGCTTGGAACGCACTCTTAAAGACACTTGAGGAGCCACCCGCACATGTCATTTTTATTCTTGCCACTACGGACAAAGACAAGGTTCCCGAGACTATCATTTCTCGCTGTCAGTCATTTGTATTTCGTGAGCCCACACTCGAGGAGCTGAAGCATTTTGTGCTTGATATTGCAAAGAAAGAGCATGTCACCATTGATGCTCCTTCGGCAGATATCATTGCGCTCTTTGGTGATGGTTCATATCGTGACACCCTCTCCGTGCTTGAAAAGGTGCTCGTGGGCTCCCAAAATACCACTTTGGACGTGGATAGCGTCTCGCGCATCGTCGGTGCTCCTACGCATGATTTGGTCAATCGTATCCTACTCTCTATTGAGGCGGGGGATGTGTCTGATGGGTTGCTCGCCATTCGTACTGCAAAAGAGCAAAGCGTAGACATGTCAGTGTACTTGCGACTTATTTTAGAAAAACTACGCGCGACACTTATGCTCCGTTATGAAAAAGGCGCCGAGGCGCACTATCAGGACGCATTTACCAAGGACGACATTGCCATCCTTCTTGCGCTTGCAAACTCCACAGAAAAGAAAATTAACTCCCACGTACTTGCAGCATTTTTGGATGCAACGCACAGTGTCGGCTTCAGTACCGTCCCCTCACTTCCCATCGAGCTCGCCCTCATCCGTATCGCAGGAGAAGGGAAGTAGCCATTCCAAACCCAGCTTATGTGGTGCAACTCGACGGACCTTCTGGGTCATTGTTTTTGATGTAAAAAGTGCTATCATTCGACCTATTGCGGGATCGTCTAACGGTAGGACATACGGAGTGGGCAGGGTCCCCGTAATTCTTATGTAGGGGAAATCCGTCAATAATTGTGCGTAAGATTAAGACATTGCGGGATCGTCTAACGGTAGGACAGCGGACTTTGAATCCGTCAATTTTGGTTCGACTCCAAGTCCCGCAGTTCGTAGTGAACAATTTTTCTAGACTGGGGACACCTTCTGCGCAGAACCTCCCGAGTGGGTGTATAATTTCATGCATATGAACCACATCTGCCAAACAGTACTAAAGACAACTCTTCTTGTTCTCGTTTCTTTATTCATCTCCGCCCCAGTATATACACTTGCACAAGTGAGTGACATTGCGCCAGCAGAAGTAGCTGCAGAAAATTCATGCATTGACCTCACTTCAAATTTTGGTTACAGGTCATCCGATAGTTCTACGTCAGGTTTCGTCTCCCTCCTACAAGATTTTCTCATCAGTAGGGGGTATCTTAATTCAGAATCAACGGGATATTTTGGAGGAATGACACTTAAGGCTGTTAAGTTGTATCAGATTAGCAAGGGCTTCAGTGCAACTGGCTATGTGGGCAACTATACTCGTGCGGCAATTAAGGTTGATACCTGTGCCAACACCGCAGCGCCCGTACTTGATAACGCCAGCGCCAGTAATGCAAATACTGCTTCATCACCAGTGTTTGTGGTGACTCCAGCATCTCTAGTTAATGCAGCTGCCCCGCTACTGGGCACCCCCACGATTGAAGAGTTTACTTTGGACAAAAGCCCTATTTCTTTAGATGAATCTGCGACACTAGAGTATTCTTTCTCCGTACCTGGGTACAGAAGCAAGAAGGCTGTGGCATGCAATGTGCTGACCCAGAACAATGCAACAGGCGAAATGCAGTCAACGCTAACATCCGGGTCGTTTAATGGTAGACAAATCCTCGCAGGCAAGGATTATCCATCGGGGGCAACAATATCTGCTGAGTGCAGTAACTCGGCAGGAAAAGCTTCAAAAACTCTCAGCTTAATAGTTACGGGAGGGTATACCGCCGTTTCAAACTCGAATCAATTAACCCCCTTTGCCACGCTCACTATTAATGGTAGTGGTGTCGCAAATGGTTCCTCCATCACACTGCCGAGTAATTCAGCGGCGTTCACTTGGGGAAGTACCAATGCCTCCACCTGTTTGTTTAATGGTGAGAATATTGGCATAGCAGGTTCAAAGATCTTGTCTGGCTTGACCTCGGGTAGCCATAATTATGTATGTACGAATAGTACGGGGATTCAGTCAACGCCATTAAAATTCAGTATTGTTGTACCTCAAATAAAAACGTCCCCATCCGTAGATGTATTTCTCATCGCCGGACAGAGTAACGCAATCAGCGTGAGCACGGGACCCCAGTCAGCCTCACCGGTCTCTTCGGGTATTTCTCGCTATTATGCTGGAAAGTTCGGAGCACTTGATAATGTCGGTGCATGGCCAGCGTTTAGTTCTGTTTATAAAAATAAAACAGGTCGAGATGTTGTCCTTGTGGCAACGGCTGTTGGGGGTGCAAGCCAAACGTCTGCGGCAAATAGAGGAAATGGTACGTGGGATGTAAGCGGCTCACTCTTC
>JAYTEB010000091.1:0-4255 GCA_043735605.1 Candidatus Lloydbacteria bacterium
CGTGAGAAAAAATTGGAAGGCATAAAAGACCTGCGCGACGAGTCCGCAAAAGGGGATATCCGCATCGCCGTATACCTAAAGCAAGGTGTTCCCCCACAAAAGGTTTTGAACTATCTCTACAAACATACCGAGCTCGAGTCCGCATTCCACTACAACATGGTTGGGCTCGTTGACGGCGTGCCCCAGACACTTTCATTGAAGTCGATTCTCGACGAATTTATCGCCCACCGCAAAATTGTGGTGCGACGCCGTACAGAATTTGACCTTGCGAAGACAAAAGACCGTGAACACATTTTACTTGGACTCAAAAAGGCACTCGACCATATCGATGCCATCATTAAACTCATCAAGGCATCCAAAGACACGCCGACCGCACACGCAAACCTGATGAAAGAATTTAAGTTTTCTGACCGTCAAGCGACCGCCATTCTCGAAATGCGCCTTGCGAAACTTGCGGGCCTCGAGCGCAAAAAGATCGACGACGAACTTTTGGCCCTTGCCATCATCATCACGGAGCTTGAGGCGATTCTTGCAAGCATGAAAAAAATGATGGCCCTCATCAAGGCTGAAATGACGGAAATGAAAGAAAAGTATGGTGACGACCGCCGCACAAAAATAATGCGCGGTGGAGTAGAGACCATCTCAATCGAAGACACTATTCCCGAAAAAGAAACAGTGCTTGTCTTTTCTGACGGGGGCTATATCAAGCGCACCGACCCGTCGGAGTACCGTACACAAAAACGCGGTGGGGTAGGGGTGGTTGACCTCGACACCAAGGACGAGGATTTTGTGAAAATGTTTTTGACTACTTCAACACATGCAGATATCCTCTTTTTCACAGACAAAGGTAAGGCGTACCAAATAAAGGCATACGAACTCCCAGAGGGTAGGCGCGCGACGAAGGGTAAGTCGATTATGAATTATCTCTCTCTCGGGGGAGAAGAGAATGTGACCTCGATGCTCGCCATGCCGAAAGAAATGAAGACGGCCGAGAAACTTTCGTTAATGATGGTTACTGAAATGGGTGTGGTAAAGAAGGTCGCCGCAGATGGATTCCGTGACGTGCGCCGCAGTGGTCTCATTGCAATCAAACTTCAGCCCAAGGACCAACTCCTCACTGCGCGCTTCGTGGAACAAGGAGACGATCTCTCGTTGGTGTCCCAAGAAGGGCAGTCGATCCGCTTTAAGCATATTGATGTACGCGAAATGGGGCGTAACGCTGGGGGCGTACGCGGTATGAACCTAAAGGGAAAAGACAAAATAGTGACCGCTGATGTTATTAAAAAGGGCGACGCCGACCCACTCCTGGTCGTCCTCTCCGAAAAGGGGTATGGGAAAATGAGTAAACTCTCTGAGTACAAAGTACAAAAACGAGGTGGTTCGGGAATAAAGACTGCGAAAGTTACCCCCAAGACGGGAAAACTCATGACGGGACTGGTGGTCTCCGACCGTGAGGGCGAAATTGTGGCTATTTCCAAAAACAGCCAAGTCATACGCGTCACACTCAAGGACGTACCCATATTGGGTCGCCAAACTCAGGGAGTCCGCATCATGAAGCTGCGCGAAGGGGACTCTATCGCCTCGTTAATCACCCTCTAGAAATAAAGAGGTCGGAGCTGGGGATTGGAGGCTAGGCGATGGATCCATAAAAGTGTTATAATGCCTTGTATGTTTTCTGCTCCAGAAAAAAATATCGCACAACTTGAACTACCCGACAACTCCATTGTCGCCGACTTTGGTGCGGGGACTGGCGCATATACCATTGCAGCGGCGAAGGCGATGCACTCTACGGGTAAGGTGTATGCGATTGAGGTACAGAAAAATCTCCTTACATCACTCGAAAACTCCTGCAAATCAGAACATCTCGGAAACGTCTCCTATATTTGGGGGAACTGCGAACTGCCTGGTGGCGTAAAACTCTCCGATGCTACTGCGGACTTTGTTATTGTTTCGAACATCCTCTTTCAGGCCGAAGACAAAAAGGGGGTCATCAGCGAAGTACGGCGGGTGCTGAAGGCTGGAGGGCGACTCCTCGTTATCGATTGGACAGCAGCATTTAACGGCATGGGGCCAGAACCAAAGCAAATATTCCCTGAAATAGAGGCAAAAAAAATGATTACCGAGATGGTATTCTCTTTCGACCGCAACATTGACGCGGGAAATTTTCACTACGGACTAATATTTCGTAAGGGCCTCTACCACGTAGAAAAAAATAACCCCTCGCTCAAATGAAATTCCAAACAATACTTCTGACCTTTTTTGGGCTCATGGCGGTCGTGGGACTACTCACCTTCGCTTCCCCAAGCACAAGCAACAAGAAGGCCGGGGTCCCGAGTGTTGCCAGTGGTAACGTGGTGATATGGGGGACATTCCCCCTGAATGCTGGCCTGACTGCACTTGTTGTGGACTTCAACAAGACATACAAAGATGTCTTTTCTATCTCCTATGAATTTAAAGACCCAAAAACCTTTGATAATGATATCGTAGAGGCGCTGGCTTCCGGCACTGGACCAGACATACTACTCCTTCCAGACGACCTTATTATTCGCCACTCAGACAAGATAGCAGTGATACCGTACACCTCGATATCACCAAGTCTTTTCAAGACCAGCTACATTCAAGCCGCGGAGATATACCTTCGTGATGACGGAGTGGTCGCTTTGCCTTTCGCTATTGACCCGATGGTCATGTATTGGAACAGAGACATATTCAACAACGCTTCCGTCACACTCCCACCCCTCTATTGGGACGAACTCCTCACCCTGGCTCCAAAGCTTACTAAACGAGATCGGGGAACAAACGACCTTGTACAGAGTGCTATTGCATTTGGGGAGTATGTCAACATCGCTCACGCAAAAGACGTCATCGCTCTACTTTTTTTGCAGGTCGGGAACACGATGGTCTCCTATAGGGGTGGTAAGCCTGTCGCGACCCTCTCCTCCCAAGCAGTGGGGGGAGATCTGGTGCCCAATCAAGATATCGTTTCCGCATTTCGTTTTTTTATGGACTTCTCAAACCCCACAAAAAATATCTACACATGGAACAGAGCGAAGAACAACTCGCTCAACGAATTCATTGACGGAAACCTCGCCATGCACTTAGATTTTGCGAGTTCGTACAGCACCATCAAGCAGAAAAATCCTCACCTGAACTTCGCAACCGCAAACATGCCACAACCTCGAGGGACTTCAGCGGAAGTCACCTTTGCTAGGGTGCACGGCCTTACTGTCCTTAAAAGCTCAAAGAACCAAGGAACAGCATTTGTTGCATTATCAAAACTTCTTTCAGACAACCAATCCGCACAGCAGTTTGCAGACGCCTTTAATCTGCCTCCCGTTCGTCGTGACTTACTCGAGCAGAAACCCACTGACGAGGCGCTTTCAGTTTTTTATAACGCGGCCATCCGCGCACGCACATGGCTTGACCCAAAGCCCCTCGCTACTGACCGTGCCTTCCAATCTACCGTAGAGGGTGTTTCATCTGGCCGTGAAAATATCACTACGGCGATTGCAGGCCTGCAGGCCGAGCTCGCTGCCGCATTGGCACTGTATTAATTAACTTTTTAAAATTGATATGAAAAAAAATATCCTCGGAACACTCCTCGTCCTTGCTATTTTTCTGCCCGCAGCGGCTTTTGCGTCAATGCACCCACCACCGCCCCCAGCACCGTCCAGCATCATTCCCTGTGGCCTGTATCAAGACTCCGCAAAGGTCACCACAGATCCTTGCGATTTTAATTACTTTGTGACATTAGCAAAAAACGTTATAGAGTTTCTCATCTTCAAGATTGCTGCACCCCTCGCCGCGCTTATGTTTGCCTATGCGGGATTCCTCTACATTACCAACAATGGTAACGAGGGACAGGTCAAGCAGGCGCATGACATATTTCTCTATGTTTTTGTGGGATTCGTTGTCTGCCTTGCAGCATGGCTTACTATTAACATGATTCTGAACTTCTTTGTGCTAGGAAGTTTTAATTTCCTCGTGTAACTCAACCCTATGGCCTTGCTCCAAAAATATCTTTTATCCATTCTTTCTCTGTGTGTATTTGCCGCACCACTAACGGTCTTTGCCGCATATATAAATCCCATTGCCCTACCTGGTGTCGACAATATTCCAAGCCTGTTACTTGCCCTCGTTGATCTCATTCTTTTACTTGGGGTACCCGTCCTCGTTATTTGTATCATTTACTCGGGATTTTTGTTCGTAACGGCCGGGGGTAATGAGTCGCAGGTGCAGAAGGCCCGCTTTGTCT
>JAYTEB010000092.1:0-10923 GCA_043735605.1 Candidatus Lloydbacteria bacterium
CCATCGTAAACGCCATATTCCCCTCAGTGAGTGCTCCGTAAATGGACAGCACCTCTTGAAACATCAGAATGCCGAGCACAATGAGCGGCAAGAGTACGAGGCACAGCACGATAGTCACCGTCGAAAGTGCGGCGAGCCCATCACTTCCTTTGTGCCACACGAGCAGCCAACGGTAAATTGGGGAAAAGAGAATAGTAAAAACACCCGCTAAAAATATTGGAGTAAAGAATGGGCTCATTATCCCAAATGCGAGGATGCCCACTATGCCGAAGAGTATCCAAAAAAAGACCAGTTCGCCCGTGTGTGGTTTCATCATATCTGTCTATTATACAGAATGTACGCCGTCCGTGAAAGTGGGACTCAACTGTTTGGTGTACTTTTTTTGAATTTCCTGAAATAGGCAATCATGAAGAATGTGATGACCGCCACAAGGAGCACCAGCACCGCATTCAGCACATTTGCATTCCGCTCTGTATAGGGGATCTCCTTAGGCTTTGGGGCTATATATGAAGGATTTTTTGCGAGTTGCTGCATGGATGCACTCGCAAGCGCAGCAGTTTCGATATACTCAAAAAAATGCACCATGTCGTACCGCGCGGCTGTCGCGTTTCTGTTTCCCACATAAAGTGCATACGACTGCCCCACGTCAAACTGAAACACGAGGGAGCGCGCTACTCCGGTCAAAGATACGGAGCGCTCCCATGCCACAGGCTGGTCGTCCTGATTAAAGACCGTGACGCGAATGTAGCGCGACAATGACTCGTTATATGGGATGGACATACTCCTTCCCCTAAAGAGAGGGGTATCAAGCTGAAAAACATAACCCTGACCAAGTCTGTTCCACCCCACATTGTCGTTACTCCCCTCTACTACCGCGCGGCGGTTGAAATTCCTTGTGTCACTCGTGGTAAGTGAGACGCTACGCGTGGGGACCCCCGAAGCACCGAGGTCAATGGTAAGCTCGGTGGACTGCTCTTTGGTATCTTCAAACAGCACCGCCACCTCAGAAGTTTGGTTGAGTTTTGCTTCCCTAGAGAGCGTGCGGAGCACCCGCACGTCACCCACCGCAACCTCAGCTCCTTCACCCCGACCAATGACCACACGAAGGTAGCGCGCTGTGGTTTCCGGATAAAATACATCCCCCTTCCCTACGTTAAAACCGAGCGATTGGTCGTAAAAGTTGTAAATATAATTACTCCCGTTCATCAGTCTCCACGCGGCGTCACCGTGACTCAGATTTTCATCCGAGGCATACACCGACACGGGGCGCTTAAAGTTTTTACTCTCGGTGGCAATAGTGAGATGGTCATGCACCGAGCGGTTCTGGCCTAGGTCGAGGATAAACATCGTCTCACCATTTGCACTCGAACGGTCGCGAAGCGCACTTGATACATATGCATTGCGCGTGCTTTCGCTCTCTACCACGAGTTGGTAGGGCACTTCCTCTCCGTCACCAGAAATGATGCGCACGTCAGCAAGGTTGCTCGGGGAGACCGTGCTTATCTCGCGGTCAATGTTCATGCGTACATACGCACCAACCACCATGTTTTTGGGTACAGTGATGGGGCGCACGTACTCCCACTCACTCAGCGTAAAGTCTGCATGGGCAAGGGTGAAGGTGGTGAACGCGGTCACTAAAGCAAGGAGGGCAATTTTTATCATTTTAGTCATAGATAATTTCCTTGAGCTTATCCTTATGCTTCGCGTAAAGGTACGCCGCCCCAAGTGCAATGACTCCAAAGGCGATGGTGGAAATGATGCGATAGAGCTGGCCCAAACTCCATGCCTCGATAAGCACCCTGCATGCAGTAATGAAGAAGAACACAAGGCCAAAGAGTCGGAGCACACGGATGCGGCGCATAAATCCTATCGCGATGAGGAGTGTGGCATACAGCGCCCAAAGTACTGAAACGATGGTGTGACTTCGGCTCTGTAGTTGGGATATCTCGCGCGCGGATTCTACGGATGCCATTTGCTGTTTTTTGTATGCTGGTGAGCCGTAATCGAAATATGCATTCGGACCACCATATTGCTCCCTCGTATTCATCAGTGCCTGTGCTTCATGCTGTATACGTGCGATATCTTGATCATATTTTTGTCCCACCTCAGAAGAAAGGGCGAAAATCGTGAGCACATTGGCAAGTATCACAAAGAGTGCAACGATTTTCTTCCACTCACCGTCAGGATGCTGCCACTTGGCATACAAATAAGCAAGGCTATAAAATACAAAGACGCCAAGCACGAGCAGGAGGAATGCCGTATTCATAATGGGAATGAATGAGGAGGTGTTCGTGTGGTATAAACTCATACCCCTTATTTGCGTGACCTCCCGAGCCATCGACGACATGCCAAGCAAGAGGACGATGGCGCCAAACATCTGAATGGGTCTTTCTTTAATCATCAGTCCTACATACACCAGCACGAGCGCTTCGACGAGCCATGCGATAGTGATGAAATATCCAGAGAGTTGGAGGGGCACCGCGATGGAGAGAAATACCACCGCAATCCCTGGTAGCGTGAGATTCAGAATACGGTCGTGCTTGCTACTCGCGTAGGTCACGTACGCAACACCCAGATACAGTAACGCCAAAAAGAGCGCAAAGAATCCGAGGAGGGGGCCGTATTGGGGCTCCAAAATACTGTAGCAAACAACGAAGTACCCCATGGCGTTGAGCGCAAGAAGGACGAGGTCGGCTTTCGTAGAATTTTCCTGTCTTCCAAAATGATGAATAATTGAATTCACCAAAAACACCACGAAGAAGAGCGTAAGGAAAAAGAATGTCATTCCAAGTTGTGCGTCGGGGTCGCTCCAATAAAAGCGGGACATCCAACCCCCAAAGAGCACGATTGTCCCCAAAAAGGCGAGGAAAGTGAGCTGTACCCACTTCTTGTACCAAGAAACACCGAGTACACCGAGGTTGAGTACGAGCATGTAGAGCGAGAGTGTGACGAGATCATTGCTTCCCGTCGAAAGAAGTAGTGGCGTGAGAAACCCACCGAGCACGCCCAGCACGGCAATGTTTATCGTGCCCCCCATTATCGCAATCACCATCGCGAGCATCGTCACCATCACCATGAGTACGAAGGCGAGCGCCTGTGGGATAACTACGGGACTGTAAAATGCAAATCCTGCATAGATAGAAAGATAGAGGATGCCGATACCCGCACCAAAGAGCATGTCGCTATATTTGAGGTACGAGCCGCGGAGCTTCTGCCCGATCCCGACCGCGGAAAGCCCAGCGATGATGCCAATCGCCACCTGCCCCGTCGGACCAACCCAGCCGTTATCAAAGGCATATTTAAGGAAAAATGAAATCCCGAGCAGGAGCATGACTGCACCCACCCAGCCGAGCCACCTCGCACTCGTTTCCTCGCTTGTTTCTGCCGCCACAGGTTGTGACGCGGGGGTGCTCGTGGGGGCAGGAGCCACGTTGGGTAAAACAGGCTCTCCTGCATATGTGGCAGTACTGACTACTCGTGCTGCGTCAAATGTCCCCACAGTGGGCTGGTACCGGCTCCCAGCCTCAAGCGTGCGAACGCGGCCTGACAACCTTGAAACCTTAACGAGCAAATAAATAAGTGTCGCAATAATAATAAGTGGCCAAACTCCCCCAAACAAAGAGTAAAATAGGTAATCCATTATATGCTCATTGTACCACATCTCACCATTCTGCAAAGAACACCGGATTATTCTGGGGGAATAAAAAAACCACGGACGTATCCGTGGGTCTTTGGTCAGACTTTTTTCTCAGCATTGGGTTCTTGCAGCTCGAGGGCGACTCCGTGCTTTTTCTCCTGCTGTTCCTTCAGTGTAGTAAGCATTGCAGAGAGTACGACCTTCAAATCCTCCATTCCCTCTTTGTTTGCATTCTCCATGATTACTGAAAGCTTTTTAATTGTCCCAGAAAAATCTCTTCGTATGACACCTTCGCCGAGGGTAAGCAAGCCACCGATGATTGCCTCTTTGGGGGGAATTTTTTTGAAAAACTTCAAATCATCAAGCGTGCCGAACATAAATGCAATGCCGCTTCCATAAAGTGCGAGCTTTATTTCAGGAGAGAGATAGACGCTAACTCCCATAAGCGCGGCGAGGGATGCGATGATTCCGTAGAGAAATATGTACACAAGCCAGAGTCCGAAAATTTTCATGTGCACGCCCTTGTTTGGCGAAAATCTCCAAAAAAAGCGAATCCAGAAATTTTGCCCACGCCGACGCAACGCATCCCACGTGAGGCCACCGACGTGGATATCCACACCCTCGTCGCGTACCACCTTGTGATAGGTGAAGCGCACCAATGCATACACTGCGATGGCGAAAAGATAGACGATCACGAAATCACTCGAGATGAGGACAACGGGCTTGTTTCCATCGGGGTAAAACTTTGCAAAGTATTCGAGGGTCCTGTTACTGGAGAGCCATGAAAGGCCTTCTGCAGAGAGACCTTTGTTGAGCCTCACGGTATTTAAAAGCGACTCCGCAAAAAATGTGAGGATCATCGTGATGGTAAAGTAGACCGCGATAAACCTTCCCATCAAGTAAAAGCCAACGTGGGATTCCCTGATAGACGTTTTTGCAATGTGCTTTTCTGAACCCAACTGCTCAGACTCATCCGAGCTTGTTTGCCTTACTGAATTCATTAAAGACTCCTTGGGGATGTGGGGAACATTTCTTAAATCTCTTAAATTTATACAAAATATTTTACAAAATGTCAACAAAAAACCGAGGCAAGGGGCCTCGGCTAAAAGAGCTATAAAAAGAACAGCGCACGCTATTTTTTTACCGGAGCGGGAGTGATCCACCCTGAAGGGTTGCGGGGGTCCACCCAAAAAACCTCCTGTGTCCCCGCATCAACAAGCGCAACCCCTGGAATACCCGAAGTGATTCTCACGCCGTCATCTCCACTTCCTTGTTTTGGTTCTTTGCCGTCAGGCTTCGCCACCCCTACGCTTGAGTCCTTCTTGGTGACCACCGTTGTGAGCCAAAACAGTCGATTTTTCCCATCTACGGAACGAACGAATGGGCGCGCTTCAATGGGTATACTATTCTTCCAAGTATATTCCTTCTTCGAGTCCATCACAAAGGTGGGGACCATCGAAACTCCCATAAGACTTTCTTTGCGCTCTTCGTGCTTGTACACAAATACGCGCGACGAACCGTCTGCGGGAATAAGCACACTGGCGACCAGTCCATGCTTACCGTCGAGGTACGGCTCAAGCGCAATGTAGTGATAGAGCATCCCGGGCATACCCTTCACTTCCTTAAAGTAGGTCGTGTACGGTTGCTTGTTGCCGTTTTCTTTTGCATCAGGAATGCGCACGTCGCCTTGATGATACCAAGGCATGAGCGCAAGCGCCCCGTTCATAAAGCGCATACTTTCACCAATGTAGCGGGACACTCGATAGGAGAGGATATTCTGTCCACGCAAATATGGGAACTCAGCTATCCGCTCCGGTGACACCCACTTACCCGAACCAAAGAGCACGCGACTTCCCCATCCCGACAATGTCCCCTCTTCTTGGGGGACGACAAGCACTCCTCCAAACTCGGGATACGGAAAAAAGAATCCTCTCCAGCGAATAAGTGATATTACCTCGACGATTTCATGAGCATCATTTTCAAGGTACCGCACATCTGCCGGTTCATAGCTGAGAAACATATCCGGAGAAAACGAACGTATCGCTGCAGTGGTGGCGTTGCTCGAAAACCAAAGGCCCTCACCAACACCGAATCGCACTTGCTTCCTACTTTCCGGAGTGAACTCTGGCGAAGAATCCGTCCCTGAAACACTGATGACCTCGTCGACGGTTCCAAAGATTTTGTCGACCCACAGTTTTGGCTCAACCCCCATCGTCCATTTGTATTCGATTGCACCAGTCACCTTGTTTTTTGCTCTCACAAAGTCAGGCGGAGCCGGGTTTCTGGAGTCGCCCATAAATGTCTGCGCGAGTCCGTGAATGGACGCAAGTGGCTGGATCCGCTCATGGGCGGTTTCAGGGAGTATGTCAATCGTCTCTACGTGGAGTGACTGGTACCGTACATAGAGTGCTGCGTATTCATACACAAAAACACAACCAGCGACTATCGCTACGGAAAAAAATACCGCAGTAATTCGCTTCCCCCACGTCGCACGTCGAGACATCACCCAAAAGACGGCGACGACACCGAGCGAAACGAAGATGGGTGTGAAATACCTCCGCGTGATGACCGCCCACGGTTGCCATTCTTCACGAAAGAGCCCCGTGAGAACAATGAACACAACGAGTAGGAATGTCGCCAGCGCCTTGTGCCGACGAATGAACCCGCCGACTGCCTTCTTGCTGTTGTCGAAGAAGACACCAAATCCAGAAGTACTTTCTGGAACAGAAACGCTTGTGGTCATGCTCACTTCCTTTTAGTAAAAGCATCCAAGGCATCTTGGAAAGATCTTTGGGGTTCCGTTTTTGCTACTGTGGGCGGCGCGTCCAGAACTTCGCCTTCATCCCAATCCGTGTCGGGTGGTGGCGCGACGGGTTTTGCAGCCCGCAGCTCCCCGACTTTCTCGGCAACCTCGCCCGCAACTTTCACCAAAGTGGCCCTTGCTTCCAAAGCGCCACGATTGATTGCACTCCCCGCAACGCCAGACAAATCCAGCTTGCCTTCCTCGAGTGAATCCATCACCCCGCAGACTCGATCAACCATGGCGTTAGGTTTTTTTTCCTCACGCATGGCAAATCCAGTAAGCAGGAAGCCGACGGAAAAACCGACAAAGATGAGTGGGGTCTTCATGACGAGTTCGATCGGGTCATGAATGTAGTAGTGGAGGAGAAAACCAGAAAATATGGTCAGTACAAAGGCAGGAAGAATTCTCTCCTTGGATTTTCGTCCGACGATGAATCCCCTCTCGACTCCACCCAAAAGTGGTTCCTTGTGCCAGAGGTTATAGCCACGCCGATACACCGGCGCACCAAATCGCTTGTCGATGAAATACACAGGGGCAGCAATCAAAGCAAAAGTCAGAATATACAACAAAGCATCCATGGGGTCTCCTTGGGTTAAAACACGAAATGTCGAAAAACTTTTCGCACAATCCTTTAATCTTATAGCAAACAATATTAGTTCTGTCAAGTAGAAAAACAACTTACCATATAGCCATTTTGCTATTTTGAGAATAAAAAACCCACCTTGAAGGTGGGTTAAAAAGCAATGCTATTTTTGACCCTGGGCTACTCCACTCGGGGCAAAACTACGTCACTTGGGCAAGCGAGTCGCTTCATAGCGACTTCTCGCAGCCGCCTGCACTTCGAACTCGAGCACCATTGTGTCGATTTTTCTATTGCGATCCTTATCTGCAATGTCGACCATGTTGTCGAGATACCGCAGCCATTCTTCGAGGCGAATCTCGGCGAACGAAAGGCTACACATGTTCCCCTTCATGACCTCAATAAGCATGCCCTTCTTTTCATCGTAGGGTTGCTTGAAGAAGAGGGTCGGGTCTCCCATCCAGTCTGTGGGGAAGTCGAAGTCGAGGACCCGACTAATTACCGCCGTTTGGATGTTGCGCAAGTCGCGCGAGGAAAATGCTGGGTAGACCGACTGCACTCCAGCAAACAGTCCACCAAAGAACCGATGCTCATTCACGTCATGCTGACTCTTCACTTTGTCGAAGATCGCTTTGATGCGGGCTTCTTTCGGTTCGAGATATCGATCTGCGAGCTGGTCGAGCCTCCCCACACGTATTTGGTCGTCCATGTAAGTGTACCCTTTCGGGTCCACCATACTGATAAACGATTGGTCGATATCGCGAAGCTTCCGAAACCCGAGATGGTCCTGATCCATGGCATCATTCACCGTGCGCGCCCCGTCGATGACGAAGCGCGACTGAATACGCGAAAGAATCGCCTTATCGATCTGCTCTGGAATGTTCGTATAGAAGTCCCAGAGCGTATTGCCGTAATTGACGGCGTATGCCCCTTCGGTGTGACGGAGGATAACGCCGATCACTTCACGTACACCTGCGGAAACGCCTTGGCGAGTGCGTTCTTCGACAATGTTTTCTGCATCGTCCGTCGTCGCATAGATGATCTTCGATGGGTCGCGGAGTGCTTGCATGTACGACAGTGCCCGCTCCGCCGATCCGCCCTGATAGGTCGAAACGATGTTGTCTGGGAAGGGGTGAAAGAGGAAGGGAATCTCCAGCCACTTGCACATCTCCTCGAGCTTCGTGGCAGTCGCCGCTATCTGCATGCTCTTGCCGGTACCCGGAACGCCATGCCCCATACGCAGTGATGGAAGTCCCCCAAGCTCGTGCATGGGATTCTTCTTGCTGACTGGATCATAACAGAGCAAACGCTCCGTCATGCGCTGTGCTTCGTGCTTCGCCTGCCTGTTGCCGACGATGTCTTTGAAATACACCTTGTTGAATTCGACCGATACCACCGAGCGGTCGGCGAATTCGCTAAATCCATCAACAATGAATTCGCAATCGTCGAGCTTGTACTTTCGATCGGTGAACGGCTCGAGAAACGTGAGCCCGACTTCCCGCAGCTTTATCGCCGCGATGACGTGGCGGAAGTAGAGAAGCGCAAACTTCACGAACTCGTCGTCACTCTCGACCTTACCTTCCACTTGCACGTCCTTACCGAAATAGAAGAGTGTCGAGCGGATGGCCTCTTGGGTGTTCGCAAAATGCAGTCCTTCCGGTGCGTCCGCAGTCATCACAACGCTGGACACTGCTTCCGTTCGATATGCGGCGAGGTCCCACACGATGAATGACGCTGCCGCAAATACGGTGAGCGATGCTCGCGTGCGAACCTTCGCCTGCATTTCCGGTTGCTGCATCGTAGTGAGCTTACCCGAACGATTCAGGTCGAGCAGGACATCGAGCCCCGAAGACTTCGTATAGAGCTCTTCGAGGTGGAGCCCAATAGTGAGCCCCTTCCGGATCGTCTGCAGCACGTGCATGATGACCTCGGTCAACATGAGCTGGTCTTTGCTCTCCTCATGACCGACATCGATGAGGGAGATTGCCGTCGTCTGCGACGAAAGCCGTGGCGTGGTCGGGATAAGCGCACTCGGACGAAGCTTATCCGTTGCGGATGAAACCTGAGCCTTGTCCGCCCATTCGACTTTCGCCATGTAGGCATCGGCTTGCTTGAGCCACCGCACGCGGTCACTCTTTGTAATCGGGATGAAACTTCCTGATTGGTCCATGCTGTTTCCTTCTATCTATGTGTTTGGGGTAGAAAAACGGGCGACCCTGAGAGCCGCCCGTGATTGATTTTCGTTTCTGGCCGGCTTAGGTTGGCAGGTGTTCTTCTGCCCTTCCGTCGCGACTCTTGGACTTTTCCATCGCCGCGTTCATTCGGGTCATGAGTTCAGCCATACCTTGCTGCTGAACGTTTTGCACATCCAACAACTGGTTCAGCCGTTCTGGGTGTTTTTCGACCATCTCGACGACTTGTCGCACTGATGCCACTAGAGTCTGAGCAGCATCTTCTGCGCCACGCTGAGCGATGGCGGCACCGACACTGTCGATCTTTCCAGAGGCGTCAATACTCGACATGCCCTTCATCTGCTCGAGTCGGCTATCAAAAGCCGCACGCCAAGAGTCCGAGTTTGCCAAGAGTGACGCCAGATTCATGCGATGCACATGGTACTGCGCGAGGATGGTGTCCCGATGGGTTTCGAGTTCAGGCGTAGCACGCTCTTTCGCTTGAAAGATAGCCAACGCTTCATTTCGTTTCCCCTGCAATTCGTTGACGTTGTTGACCTGCTCCGAGATCGACATCTCAAGGGCCGTCCGCTCAGGTGAGCCTGCCTGGAGCGTTGCACACTCCGCTTGGTTCTGCTCGAGCTTTTGACCCGCTGCGAGAATCAACTCGTCGAGTTTTTCCATCGCTGCAGCAGTGGCCGTCTTGTCTTCGTGTGTGACGCGCAGCTGTTCCACAACTTGTTCGTAATTCGTCCACGCGCCTTCACGACTCGTCTCCAAAATCCTGCATGTATCTGCAATGCGTTTCGTGAATGTGTCGTAAAGCAGAGAAAAGTCTGCAGCGAGAAGCCGTTTTTCTTGGTCAATCTTTGCCTGCTCTTTCGCTTGAACGACACCCAACCTAGCGGAAACAACCTCGTCCTCAGCCTTCACGAGCTCTTTTTGAGCAGCTTCGGTGCGTGATTCTTTGAAAAACCAAGCCCCCTGCAATTTTGCTAGGTCTGCCTTTGCAAGTGCCACCTTGCCTTCACACAGATCGACCATTGCCGTAGCTGCACTGATATGCGAGAGCTCTGCTTCGGAGTGTGTTTGATATTCACCAAATGCACCACCGAGGTTCGCCAAATCATCGTTGAGCTCCTTCAAAAGCTCGGCGAGAACCTTCTGGTTTTCGGGCATACTTGCCCGAATTTCATCGATCTGCGCGCCCAAGATTTTCTGGGCCAGCGCTTGGCGTTCTTCGGCGGTGAGCTTGCCTGACTTCGCGAGTTTATCGGAAAGTTGGGCAGCGAGTTCGACGCGGTCGTCGACCTGTCCGGCAGCAATAGCTGCACGAGCGGTGCGAGCCTTACGTTGTTCCCCTGGAATGAGGTCGGCAATCATGTCGCGCGTCGCACCCGTCGATGCTGAATCATTCACTCCACCGCCGATTGGTGTCACTATTGCGAGGTCTGGTTGTGCTTTTGGGGCACCCTTACGTGCTGTTGTGGTCATTCGACTACTCCTTGGTTTCTGGTTTCACTGGGTTGAAATACTTCACCAAACTGTGGGCAGATCGCTCCGCCCACTATTCTGATGACAACGTTCTAACGTCCGAAGTAGAGACTACACTTTTTTGACAGCTTGTCAATACTCGGCTTAATGGTAAAAAGTGATGCTATTTTAGGATATAGTGGCTCTATATAAACGTAGTTTTAATAAACAAGGTCATGATTTCAAAAAAAATGCTCGT